>DATCZQ010000001.1:0-31002 GCA_036525815.1 Yeosuana sp.
CCTATTTCAAATCCCCCGATGAAATTATGATTTTCTTTTTTAAACTTTCCATAAATTGTAGATAAAATAAAACTCATTAATATTAAAGATAAATAAAACCAAAAGTTTGATGGATTATCTTTATGTAATCCCTCAATTTCATGGTGATAATTATCCAAAAAAGTCGCAAATAACAATATATAGAATAGTATCGTCAGTACAAAAAATGATACGGTACCTACAAGGGTGCCTAGTAAATTGGATTTTGAAAACATGATATAAAGTTTTTGTTATTTCCCTTAAAGCTAGGTAATTATCAAGCATAAAAATCGAAAATAAAAAATTTAGAGTCAATCTAAATAAGTTTTGAGTTAGTTGATTATATCGAAGATAACTTCTTTTGCGACAAAAAGAAAACCTTTTGATTTCTCAAAAGGCTTCTTAGTAGAGTTAACAAGGCATATGGTAAATTAGACAAAAAAAAGCCATCATTTCTGATGGCTTGTCTAATATGGCTCCCCCTCTTGGGCTCGAACCAAGGACCCTTTGATTAACAGTCAAATGCTCTAACCAACTGAGCTAAGGAGGAGTGTTATCTTTTCGCTTTTGCGAGCGCAAATATATATATATTTTTATTTACTGCAAATATAATATTTAAAAAAGTTTTAATTAAAAATAGCTTTAAAAATATCATTGCCATTTGCAAACAAAACTAAGGCAATTAATATGATAAAACCTACCATTTGCGCATACTCCATAAATTTATCTCCTGGCTTTCTTCCTGAGATCATTTCATATAATAAAAACATAACATGACCTCCATCAAGCGCCGGTATAGGTAATAAATTTAAAACCCCCAGCATAATGGATAAAAATGCTGTAATACTCCAAAATACCTGCCAATTCCAAAAATTAGGGAATATATCATAAATGGCTTTAAACCCTCCTACGCCTTTATAAGCACCTGTACTTGGGGTAAAAATAGCTTTAAACTGAGTAATATAAGAATCTACCTTTTCATAGGCCTTATTTAGGCCAACTGGGAATGATTCAAAAAAGCCATAGGTTTTGGTATTGAATTGATAATAACCCAGCGCTTCTAAGGTCTCTGGGGTTGATCCTGCAGCATAAACTAATCCTAATTTACCGTCTTTACTTATATTTAGAGGCAACGAAATTTGATTGCCATCTCTTAATACCGTTGCCGATACTTCTTGTCCTTTCAATTGCCCTAAGGCCAGTTTAACCTCATCAGCATATTTAGTTTTATAATCATTTAAACCAATTATAATATCCCCTTTTCTAATTCCACTCCCTTTATTTTGAGAAGAATCCGGAACTTCTACAATGGCAAATGGTGTTCTTAAATCAATGAGTCCTTTTTGTTTGGAATCAATTAATTGAGATAAAAAGTCTTCAGGCAATGTAACAACAGATTGTTCCCCATTTCTTTCAACGGTTATCTCTTTACCAAATAATACCTTTTCTGATATTTCTGAATAGGTTTCTATTTTACTTCCATCGACAGCAATAATTCTATCTCCTGTTAATAACCCGGCTTTATTAGCAACGGTGTTTTCAATTAAAAGACCATCTTTAATATTATCATTGGGCAGAAATTTATCTCCGTAATAATAACTCATTCCAATATATATGAGTATAGCAAGTACAAAATTAACGGTAACACCTCCTAACATAATGATTAATCTTTGCCATGCAGGTTTTGAACGAAATTCCCAAGGTTGCGGTTCTTGAGCCATTTGTTCAGTATCCATACTTTCGTCAATCATTCCGGAAATTTTCACATAACCACCAAGTGGCAACCAACCAATTCCATAAACCGTATCTCCAATTTTCTTTTTAAACAAAGAAAACTTGACATCAAAAAATAAATAAAACTTTTCAACTCTTGTTTTGAATGCTTTTGCCGGAATAAAATGTCCAAATTCATGTAAAACAATAAGCAGAGAAAGGCTTAATAAAAATTGAGATATTTTAATTACAAACTCCATAGTTCTTCTTTCAAATTTTTATAATCGCACAAAAGTAAGCTTTTAAACCAACTTTAAAAAGACAAATATTTAATGCTATTGCATTTAACATTAATTTAAGTATCTATAAAATTTCGGGTGTTTGAAATTCATTGTATTTTTGTATTGGTATAAATTTTACTTACTTAAAAATGTTATTATTTTTTAAGGACTATAAAAAGTTCGCCGTTGTTTTTTTAATTATTTCAATTATAATATTGTCAATCATTTACAATAAATTAAATGTATATCAACCTTTACCTGTTTACCAACCCGTCATGGTAAGTACTGAACTGGTTGATAGTACCATTCAGTATCAAAAAAAATATCATAAAATAGCTGATTTTAATCTTATTAACCAAAATGGCAAAATCATTACCCAAGAAGATTATAAAGATAAAATTTATGTGGCTGATTTCTTTTTTACAACTTGTCAAACTATTTGCCCCATAATGACCACAAATATGGTTAAAATTCAAAAAGAAATTAGTGATGATAATGAGGTGATGCTTTTATCTCATTCTGTAACTCCTCAAATTGATGATGTAGCACAACTTAAAAAATACGCTAAAGAAAAGGGGGTTGATGATAAAAAATGGAACTTGGTAACTGGAGATAAAAAGCAAATATATGAATTGGCCAGAAAAAGTTATCTTGCTGTAAAAACATTTGGCAATGGCGATGAATATGATATGATTCACACAGAAAATTTTATGCTAATTGATAAGAAAAGACAAATTAGAGGGTTTTATGATGGCACCAGCAAGGAAGATATTAAGCGTTTACTTAATGACATCAAAATTTTGAAAAAAGAACCTGTAAAATAGTTTTTTATTAACTATTTTTTTACCCTAAAATTTTACATTACTTTTACTTCTTTAAAATCAATCTAAATAAGCGTGGAGGATACTTTAGCAAACATAAAACGAGGCGAACGCTGTATAATTACTGATGTTTCATCAATTCATATTCCTTTAAAACTTTTGGAAATGGGGTGTTTACCGGGTAATTATGTGGAGTTAGTTCAAGTTGCTCCTTTTCATGATCCCATGTATCTAAATATAAACGGCACCCACTTAGCTATTAGGAAAGAGACTGCTATGCATATTTTAATTAAAAAATAGCACATGAGTAAACAAATCAATGTCGCTTTAATTGGAAATCCAAACACAGGGAAAACTTCCGTTTTTAACGCATTAACAGGATTAAACCAAAAAGTTGGTAACTACCCTGGTATTACGGTTGAAAAAAAAGAAGGTGTTTGCAAATTGCCAAGAGGCGTAAAAGCGCATATCATTGATTTACCCGGCACCTACAGTTTAAATGCTTCATCACTGGATGAAAATGTTGTTATAGAACTGCTTTTAAATAAAAATGATAAAGACTTTCCTGATCTTGCTGTCGTAGTTAGTGATGTTGAAAATTTAAAGCGCAATCTTTTACTTTTTACTCAAATTAAAGACTTAGAGATCCCCACTATTTTGGTAATTAATATGGCGGACAGAATGACTTACAAAGGCATTTCTCTTGATTTGGAATATTTAGAACAACATCTTAAAACCAAAATAGCCTTAGTAAGTACTAGAAAAAATCAAGGTATTGAGAGATTAAAAAATTTGATTTCTAATTATAAAGACCTTTCCATTAGCCACAATATAGATATTACTGAAATTGATAAAGATTATTTTGAAAATTTACAAAACACCTTTCCTAATCAACTTATTTATAAGCTTTGGTTAGTTATTACTCAAGATGTGAATTTTGGTAAAACAGACAGAAATGAAATTGATGCGGTTGCCAATTTTAAAACCAAATCAAAAGGTGATTTAAAACGGTTACAGCAAAAAGAAACCATTAAACGCTATCAGTTTATAAATGAGGTTTTAAAAAAGGGACAAACCATTGACGTTGCGCAGGCCAAAGATTTAAGAATGAAAATTGACAGAATTATAACACATCAGGTTTGGGGTTATGTAATCTTTTTTATCATTCTATTAACCATTTTTCAAGCCATTTATGATTGGTCAAGTATCCCAATGGATTTTATCGATACTACATTTGCCTCATTAAGTGAATGGACCAAAAACCAACTGCCTCAAGGCACGTTTACGAGTTTATTAGCCGAAGGCATTATTCCAGGTCTTGGAGGGATTGTGATATTTATTCCTCAAATAGCGTTCTTGTTTTTATTTATATCTGTACTTGAAGAAAGTGGCTATATGAGTCGGGTGGTTTTTTTAATGGACAGAATCATGAGACGGTTCGGGCTTAGCGGAAAGAGCATTGTTCCTCTTATTTCTGGAACGGCATGCGCCATTCCTGCTATAATGGCTACCAGAAACATTGAAAACTGGAAAGAACGATTAATAACCATTTTAGTCACCCCATTTATTACTTGTTCTGCAAGGCTACCTGTCTATTTAATCATTATTTCTTTAGTTATTCCTGAAGGGCGTTTTATTGGTCTGGGCTATCAAGCTTTAACATTAATGTCATTGTATCTTATAGGTTTTGGAGCAGCCGTTTCATCGGCTTATATATTAAACAAAATTTTAAAAATTAAAAGCAAAACTTTTTTTGTGGTAGAGATGCCCAATTACAAATTGCCTTTATTAAAAAATGTGGCTATTACTGTATTGGAAAAAACAAAATCATTTGTATTTGGTGCTGGAAAAATAATATTAGCTATTTCAATTGTCCTTTGGTTTTTAGCCTCCTTTGGTCCCGGCGATGATTTTAATAATGCTGAAGAAATAACAACTAAAGAATATGCCAATCAAAATATATCTCAAGAAGAATTTCAACAAAAAGTTGCCTCTCACAAGCTAGAACATTCTTTTATTGGAATCACCGGACGCGCTATTGAACCAGCCATTAGACCCTTGGGTTATGACTGGAAAATTGGTATTGCGATCGTAAGTTCCTTTGCAGCACGTGAAGTATTTGTTGGAACTTTAGCTACTATATACAGTGTTGGGAGCGATGAAGAAGAAACCATTAAAAACAGAATGGCAGGAGAAGTGAATCCCATTCTTGGAGGCCCATTATTTAATTTTGCATCAGGTATTTCCTTATTGTTGTTTTATGCCTTTGCCATGCAATGTATGAGTACGCTAGCTATAGTAAAAAGAGAAACAAATAGCTGGAAATGGCCCATTTTACAATTAACTATAATGACCATATTTGCTTATATTGTAGCTTTAATTGCCTTTCAGTTATTGAAATAAATCATTCTAAGAAAAACAAAGAGGCTTAATTTGACAAGATATTTATGAATCCGTTTATTCAAAACATATTAGCAATTGCTGCATTGATTTTTGCCTTAGGCTTTATCATTACCAAATTCTTTTTGAAAAAAAAACAATCTAAAAAGTCTTGTGGTGGAGAAGGTGATTGTGGTTGTCATTAATCCGTATTTACTTTTGCTATATTTATACTAAATCCCAAAGACAAATAATTCATTGTGTGATTGATTCCTGTCCCAAAAGAAAAGTCTAACTGAACATTATCCTTTAGTAAATATGTAATCCCTGCGTCAAAACTGGCCTCGTGCACATCAAATTCAACTAAATTCCCATAAGGTTCCATATATAGTCCGAAGGTATCGGTAATAGATATTCCTAAAGCCACAGAATAGGTTAAATTGCCTTTGCCTTCGCCAAAATAATCATATCCACCATTGTACCCAATATTCATTGTATCATTTAATTCATGAGAAATAGAAAGTTTATTTATTGTCCCAAATTTATCATTTGTTAAATATTTTGAACCTGTTGGAAGGATAATATGTGAAAGAAAAGCAATCTCAGTATTTATGTTTTCTCTTTTAAATAACTGAATTTTAGTTCCTATTTCTAAATCGCTAATTCCACTTATTTTTTGGGACGTGTTTTGGTCTTTTAAACTTTCAAACTGACTCAATACCCTTAGCTCTAGGCCTTTTGTGATACCATATCTAAATAAAGTTGTTGGCGCTAGAACTTGTCTATCCGAAATAAAATCATCTTCGGTGAAACCCAATAAAATACCAGTTTCTATTTGTAAACTTCCCTTTTCAATAGTTGAAGAACTTTCTGTTTGGTCCGGTCTATCAGTTATAATGGTTTGTGAAAACACTGAAAAGCCTATTAAACACAAAACCAAAGTTAAATAATTCATTTTCATCTATTTTTATTAAAAAATTATACGCCAAACTTGAGCGACCAAAAAAGTTACCACAAACCCTAAAATAACGGGCATAATAGAAGCAAAAACAGTCCATTTTATACTTTTTGTTTCCTTATAAATGGTATAAATAGTTGTGCTACATGGATTATGTAATAAACTAAATAACATTAAGTTAATAGCGGTTAATAGTGTCCAGCCGCCTGCTTTTAAAATATCGCCGGTGGCACTTATTGAATCCAATTCAAACATGACACCTGCGCCTGAGCCTCCTGAAATTCCGGTAACTAAAACCGTTAGCATCAAAATAGTAGGAATAACTATTTCATTGGCCGGAATGGCCACTATATATGCGAGTAAAATAACGCCATTTAAACCTAAGAGAAATCCAAAACCATCAAACGAATGGATGGCCCAAGCGGCGATACTTTCATTTCCAATATACAAATTAGAAATCAACCAAATAAGTGCTCCTGCCGGTGCGGCGAATATCACGGCTCGCCACAAAACAATTAAAGTCCTGTCAATGAGTGAGGTATAAATAGTTTTCCAAAAACGTGGTGGTCTATATGGAGGCAATTCTAAATTAAATGTTGAGACTTCACCCTTTAAAACTGTTTTTGATAACCCCCAGGATACTGCAAACATAAAAACCATCCCCAAAACAGCAATTCCTATAACCGCCAATAAAGCAGCTAAACTTGAGACAGCAGCTGGGACAACGGCACCGATAAAAATAGTAGCTATTAAAATCTGTGTAGGCCATCTTCCATTACACATTGAAAAATTGTTGGTAATAATAGCAATTAACCGTTCTCTGGGGCTATCAATAATTCTTGTAGCCACTACACCGGCCGCATTACAACCAAAACCCATACTCATGGTTAAAGCTTGTTTACCATGGGCTCCAGACTTTTTGAATAAATTATCTAAATTGAAGGCGACTCTAGGCAAATAGCCAAAATCTTCAAGTAAGGTAAACATAGGGAAAAATATAGCCATTGGTGGCAGCATAACGGCTATAACCCAGGCCACTGCCAAATAAACGCCATCTATTAAAAACCCTCCAAGCCACCAAGGCATATTAATGCTGGCCGCTCCACTTTTTAAAACAGGGTGAATGGTGTCTAACAATAAATCAGCTAACAGAGAGGATGGGTAATTTGCCCCTACGATAGTTAACCATAATACGGTTCCGAGAATTAAGAACATTATGGGAAAACCAAAAGTTTTGCTAGTTACTATTTTATCAATTTTGGCGTCTAACCTAAATCGTTTTTCTGTATCATCATTTTGTACTGTATCCTTAACAATATCAGCAGCATCAGCATAAATACTCTCCGTTAAATTATCATGAAAATCATCACCTATTTGCCAGCGCAATTCGTTTGATAATTCAATAATGTTGTCAATATTTTTATGATTCATTTTCTAGTATTTATAGCAATTCACCTTGTTTTAAGGCCTTAATTATTTGGGCATCACCTTCCAGTAACCTGAAGGCAATCCATCTACTGTTTGGAATATTAGGAAACTCCTTTTCTATTTCAGTGGTCAATTTTTTTACGGCCTTTTCAATATTTTCAGGAACATTTTTAATACGATGTGGTTTGCAAATAATGGTTCCGTTAGCGACTTCGCTTATGGTTTGAATTAAATTTGGAATTCCTTCATTAAATCTGGCACTTGCTGCCACAACAGGTATTCCTAAATCACGTGATAAAGTGCGTTCATCAATAGCTATTCTATTGCGTTTAGCTTCATCCATTAAATTTAAACACAAAACAGCCTTATCTGTAATTTCTAATATTTGCAAAACCAAATTCAAATTACGTTCTAATCTGTTGGCATCAACCACAATAACCGTCACATTTGGTTTTCCAAAGAGAATAAAATCCCTGGCAGCCTCTTCATCTTCAGAAGTTGAAAGCAATGAATAGGTCCCCGGTAAATCAACTAATTTATATTTTTGATCATTATATTGAAAGGCCCCTTCGGCTCGTGTTACCGTTTTTCCTGGCCAGTTTCCTGTATGCTGACGCAACCCTGTTAAGGCATTAAAAACCGTGCTTTTCCCAGTATTTGGATTGCCCGCCAAGGCCACCACAAAATCAAAATTATCTGCACGGATACCTAATTTTTTTAAACCATCTGCATTAAAATGGGCACAAGTTTCACAGGCGCTTTTTATTTTAGTTTCCATTGTTTACACTTTTTTAATTAGAATTTTAGAGGCTTGTTTTTTACGCAAAGCAATAGAGGTTCCTTTAATCAAATACGCATGAGGTTCCCCTAAGGGGTTTAAAAGGTCTATTTTAATATCGGCTCCTTTTACAAATCCAAGATCTAATAAACGTCGTCTGCTTTCTCCTCTGCTTTCCTTAGAAATACCAATAATTTTAGCTGATTCATCTTCCTTTAAACTTGACAATCTGGCAATATTGTCTTCCAAAACAACTTCTTTTTCAATGGGAGCAACCGTTAAATTAGCCGCTACTATAGGCGCCAGCTTAAATTCTTCTCCTTCACATTCAAAAACGATTCTTGTAGCATTATTTTCGGTAACTCTAATAAAGGAGCCTATGTGAATGTTTTCCGCTAAAATCTGTTTATAAATGACCTCGGGTTCATCTTCAATATGAGTAATTCTGCCAATAGTATTCACCGCTAATAAAGGTAATTCCACTCCATTAACTTGAGCCATTTTTCCCGTTCTGGTTGGAATAGGATCTCCATGCGGATCAAATTTCGGGTTCCCCAAATGAGCCGCTAATTTTTCGGTCTCATCATGACTTAGCTGATGCTCCATCAATTCTGCTCTATCATGCCATTCTGTTTTACTAAATCCGGTCCTATCCGCTAAATAACGTTCCCAAAGTCTATGCACCCTTACAATACGCAAGGCATATTCTCTTCCGGTCTCTGTTAGTTTTAAAACATCTGATTCAAAATAGATCAAATCATTGATGGTCATTTTTTTTATAGCCTCAACAATTCTATTATTATTAAAATCTAATACCTGAACCAAAGTTTTCATATCAACTTTGTTTCCTGAATTTTCGAAATGATACAATTGTTTTAATATGTCTTCAATAATAATCTTTTCATTACTGTTGAAGTTCTTTTTCACAATCCAAAACCAACCCTTTACTGGCCTAAATATCAAATATAATAATGCCAAAAAGGCGAAAAATAAAACTAGTGCTGTTATTGGATTGTATGTCATCTTCTTAAAGGCTTAAATATAAATTTTGAGCTACTTCCTTTGAAATAATCAGTTTTCGGCTTTTAGTTTCTATAGATAAAGACTTATCAAAAGGTTCAAAATCTAATACTTTTATAGAATCTCCTAAAGCCAAGTCATTTTTGTTTAAGTATTTTAAAAAAACATCCGAAGAGTCTTTAACAAAAGACAAAACACCTTCCTTGCCTTCTTCAATTTCAAGAATATTAATACTTTTTATAGGTGAATAATTACCGTCTTTATCTGGAATTGGATCACCGTGTGGATCATGTGTTGGATACTCTAAAAAGGCATCCAGTTCATTCACTAATTTTAATGATTTTATATGTTCTAATTGTTCTGCAACTTCATGTACTTCATCCCAGGTGAAGTTTAAGTTGTTTACCAAAAACACTTCCCAAAGCCTATGTTTCCTTATAACAGAAGCTGCCGCTAATCGTCCTTCATTGGTTAAACTGACTCCTTGATACTTCACGTAATTAGCTAAGTTTTTATCAGCTAATTTTTTTATCATGTCAGTAACTGAAGAGGCCTTCGTTTCAATTTTCTCAGCAATAGCGTTCGTGCTTACTGCAACCTTTCCCTGCTTTCCCAGATGATAAATTGCCTTTAAATAATTTTCTTCAGATAATGTTACCATAGCAACTATTTATAATACAAAGATAATAAATTTTACTTAAGAGTAAATAATTTTTTAGCCTTGCCTAAAAATCGTTAGAATAAACTTTTTTATGTATTTTTAAAAACATAATGATTTAATCTCACATCCTTCTCGTTTAACTATGGCACAACACAATGAGCTTGGCAAAAAAGGTGAACAACTTGCTATAGATTATCTATTGAAAAATGACTATTCTATTATAGAGCGAAACTTTAGATTTGACAAAGCTGAAGTTGATATCATAGCGAGAAAAGGGGGCTCCCTTGCTATTATAGAAGTGAAAACCAGATCTACTACAGATTTTGGGAATCCTCAAGATTTTGTAAAACCAGGTCAAATAAAAAGATTAGTAAAAGCCGTTGATGAATATATCACAGTAAACAAATTGGATGTTGAAGTAAGGTTTGATATTATTGCTATCGTTAAAGAAGGTAAAAACTATAACATAACGCATTTAGAAAATGCCTTTTATCATTTCTAATTTAAGCCATTCGGGGCCGAAATATTATTTATGGAAAAAGCTTTTTAAGGCCTCAACATCATTAGGTTTGGCTACAATTCTCTTATTTTTATCTAAAATAAAATAAGTGGGTGTCGCCTTTATATCGTATTTATTTCCCGTTTCGTTATCCCATTTACCCAATCCTAAAACATGAATAAAATCTGGAAAATCTTTAATTTCTTTTGACCAGTTTATATCATCATCTTCAAGACCTATCGCAATCACTTGAAGCTCCCCTTCCTTTAAAGTTTTAATATAGGCTTCTAATTGAGGAATTTCATTAAGGCAGTGAGAACAAGTACTACTCCAAAAAACAAGTGCATAATACTCTGAACCCGTTAAATCACTTAGTTTTTTTGTTTTATCCAAATAAAAATCTGGTGCTTTACTTTCTTTTGAAGTGTTTTTAAACTGAACTAGCTCATCTATAAGAACCTGATCATTTAATGATTTAGCAATACTTATTAAATAGGTGTCTGAAATATAATTCGCCACATTTTCAAAATCAGAATCAGCCATACTTCGCCATAATTGAAGCAATAAACTGCTTTTAATTGCTATGGGTGCATCATCCATGGCTTTATAAAAAACATCGATATTCTTTTTGTAAGCAGCCGAAATATCGTGATTATCTTTACCCATACCAAGAATATAATTATACATTCTGTCCAGTAAAAAATCAGAGCTTTGTAAAGTCACATTTTTAAAATCTACATGGTCAAAAAAATGATTTTCCAGATTTTTTATATACTCTTGAATTGTTTCAAAATGATCTGGAATGAAGGGTCTGTTAGCTTTAATAAATTCTAAAGCAATAGTCCCTTTGGCTGCTTCCTCAAAACTGGTTTGGGTTTCTCGTTGAGTTTTAAAAATATCCATTAAGGGAGCTGTATCCTTACTTTGCTGTCTGAAAAAATTTGAAATACTTTGGCTTATTAATGACATGCTACTGGTATAACCCGTAACCAATTTGTTTTCAATAGATTCTTGGTAAGTGATACCTGTTTCAGTATCAAAAGTGAATTCAATATCTTCTTTGGAATTATAAATAATATCAAAATTATATTCTTCCTTCGGCATGGCATATACAATTTTATACATGCCAGCCGTGGCAGACGCATCTACAGGTAAAATAAAACTTCCGTCTTCTTTAATTTCTGCATTTCCAATATAAGAGGTTGACAAAGGCAATATTTTATACAACAAAGCATATTTATAATCCTTTGAGTTTGTAAATGTTCCTTTGATGGTGTGTTGTGAAAAAAGGAAACCCGGCAAAATGGTTATTAAAAAAATAAGTCGTTTTAGCATGATAAAAATTTATAAATTCTTGACAAAAATTAAGCCACAATAGGTTCTAACTTTGATAAAGCTTGTTTAACCGATTTAATAGATTCAAAAGTAAGTAATAAACGTAAACCATTACGTGTTTGTGTTTCTTTCATTTTACATATATTCGGATTTGCCTGAACAAATTGCAGCACTTTAGTGAACCAATTACTCTGATAAAAATTACTTTGCTGGTCACTAATAAAATACCCCACTAATTTACCGTGTTTCATCACTATTTTTTCAAACCCGATCTTACTGGCAATCCACTTTATTCTAACGCTATTGAGTAAATCCACAACTGATGTTGGTAGTTCTCCAAAACGGTCTATGAGTTGCGACTCAAAGGTTTTCAGTTCTTCGTCTGTTTTAATATTATTGAGTTGTGTATAAAGGTTTAAACGTTCTGTAATATTGTTGACATAATCATCTGGAAATAATAATTCAAAATCAGAATCAATGGTAACGTCTTTTACATATTCTTTGTCGTGTGAATCCTGTTGATATAAATCTTTAAATTCAGTTTCTTTTAACTCTTCAATGGCTTCATTTAATATTTTCTGATAGGTTTCAAAACCAATTTCATTAATAAACCCACTTTGTTCCCCACCTAATAAATCACCAGCGCCACGAATTTCAAGATCTTTCATAGCAATATTAAATCCACTGCCCAATTCAGTGAATTGTTCTAAGGCAGTTATACGTTTTCTGGCATCATCGGTCATTGCAGAATATTCGGGTGTAATAAAATAACAGAAAGCCTTTTTATTACTTCGACCCACTCTTCCTCGCATTTGGTGCAGATCACTCAAGCCAAAATTATTCGCATTATTTATAAATATAGTATTGGCATTCGGCACATCCAGCCCGCTTTCAACTATAGTTGTACTTACCAAGACATCAAAAGCACCATTCATAAATTGAAGCATCAGGTTTTCTAACTTTTTGCCATCTAGTTGTCCATGTCCAATACCAATTTTAGCATCCGGAACCAAACGTTGAATCAAGCCTGCTACTTCTTTAATGTTTTCAATACGATTGTGAATAAAAAATATTTGCCCGCCTCGTTCTATCTCATAACTCACAGCATCACGAATCAGCTCTTCATTAAAACGAATAACATGACTCTCAATAGGATAACGGTTTGGTGGCGGCGTGGTGATCACAGATAGATCTCTTGCTGCCATTAAACTAAACTGCAGTGTTCTTGGAATAGGTGTGGCTGTAAGCGTCAGTACATCGACATTTTCTTTTAATGTTTTTAGTTTTTCTTTAACGGCCACTCCAAATTTTTGCTCTTCATCAACAATAAGCAATCCTAAATCTTTAAATTTTACGTTTTGATTTACTAATTGATGAGTTCCAATAATGATATCTACTTTACCCTTTTCAAGGTTTTCAAGCGTTTCTCTTTTTTCCTTTGTCGTTCTAAATCTATTTAAATAATCTACCGTTACAGGAAAATCTTTTAAGCGCTCAGTAAAGGTTCTGGAGTGCTGATAGGCCAAAATGGTGGTTGGCACCAAAACAGCTACTTGTTTGCCATTATCAACCGCTTTAAAAGCCGCACGAATAGCCACTTCTGTTTTACCAAACCCAACATCACCACACACCAATCTGTCCATTGGTCTTTCGCTTTCCATATCGGCTTTAATATCTGCCGTTGCAGTTATTTGATCTGGTGTATCTTCATACAAAAACGACGATTCTAATTCTAATTGTATATAGCTGTCTGGGTTATACTGATAGCCTTTTTCAGTTTTTCGCTTGGCATAGAGTTGTATTAAATTAAAGGCAATTTCCTTAACCCTGGATTTTGTTTTTTGCTTAAGAACTTTCCAGGCATTACTCCCCAGTTTATATATTTTAGGCGGTTTGCCATCTTTACCATTAAACTTAGTGATCTTATGTAATGAGTGAATACTTAAATACAAGATGTCGCGCTCACCGTAAACTAATTTTATTGCTTCCTGTTTCTTCCCTTCTACATCAATTTTTTGTAAACCGCCAAAACGTCCAATCCCATGATCTATATGCGTCACATAATCACCTATTTCAAGGTTTGTGAGTTCTTTTAAGGTAATAGCATGCTTTTTAGCATAGCCATTTTTAATCTGAAATTTATGATAGCGTTCAAAAATCTGATGATCTGTATAACAAAGTATTTTATTTTCATGATCAATAAAGCCCTGATGTAAAGAAAGCACAATAGTTTTATAGGGTTTTACTTCTAAATGGGAATCATCAAAAATGTCATGAAACCGTTTTG
The DNA here is from genome assembly GCA_036525815.1 of Yeosuana sp. Classification (GTDB taxonomy): domain Bacteria; phylum Bacteroidota; class Bacteroidia; order Flavobacteriales; family Flavobacteriaceae; genus Yeosuana. The sequence continues at coordinate 14,179 of DATCZQ010000001.1, forward strand.
CCTGCTGCTCACTAACACAAACAATATAATTAGTAAAACCTTTATCATAGTTGACATTCAAATCTTCAATTAAGAGGTCAAACTGTTTGTTAAACGATGGTTGTGGCGTGGTATTAAAAATTATTTCGTCATTGCGAGGAGTTTTCGACGAAGCATTCTCTTCATTGGATATAGATTGCTTCATTTTACTCGCAATGACATTGCTTTTAAAAAAAGCCGTTGTTCCAAACTCAACAATTGAAAAATCAAAAAGCTGTCTTTTTAACAACGTTGAATTACAGAATAATTCATTTGGTTCGGCGTGTTTTAAAGTGGTGGAAAGGGTTTTAAAAGCCTCTTCTGCCTTTGAGAAAAAATCATCAATTCTTGAAAAAAATAAATCGGCATTCTTAAAAAAAACCGTGGTTTTCTGGGCCATGTATTTTAAAAAACTTTCGCGCTGCTCATCTAAAAATTTATTTTCAACATTGGGAATGATATTTATTTTTTTTATTTGCTCGATAGATAACTGGGTTTCTACATCAAACGTTCTAAGACTGTCCACCTCATCACCAAAAAATTCCATTCTATATGGCACATCATGTGAAAAAGAAAACACATCTACAATACCACCGCGAACTGAAAATTCTCCTGGTTCGGTTACAAAATCAACCCGTTTAAATTGATATTCAAAAAGCGCTTCATTTATAAAATCAATAGAAAGCTTATCGCCCACAGTAATCTTTAAAGTGTTGCGGTCTAACTCTTTTCTGGTTACTACTTTCTCAAAAAGCGCATCTGGATAAGTGACTATTATTGCTGGTTTTTTTCTGGAGTTTATACGATTTAAAACCTCTGCACGTAATAATACATTAGCGTTATCTGTTTCTTCAATTTGATAAGGTCTGCGGTAACTTCCCGGGTAAAAAAAGACATCCTTTTCCCCACATAACTGCTCTAGGTCATTTAAATAAAATGCCGCTTCTTCCTTATCATTAAAAACAATTAAAAATGGCTTTTCTGACTGCTTAAAGGCATTGGAAATTACGAAAGACAAAGAAGAACCTACTAAGCCTTTTAAATGTGTTTTACTTTGGCTTTGGGCAATAGCAGTTTGAAGAATTTGCGTCTGCAAAACCCGTTCATAAGTTTGTAACAAAACTGTTTTACTCAAGTATATTGATTTTTACACCTTCTTAAAATAAATTTGGTGCAATAAAGCTGCAAATATAGTTTAAGAATTACGAATATTAAATCAAGATGCATTATTTTTATAGGTAGTTTAATCTTTGTTATTAATTCATTTTCTTCAGCACTTTTTATTTTTTTACAATAGAAACTAATACTATGAAAACAGGGTATTTGATTGCCAAATGAATTGCCAAAAAAGAAAGAATTTAATTTTTAATAGGCTTATAGTTTATTTATATTTGTAGTATAAAAATATTAAAATATGTCAATTTCAGATTTATTTGATAGTGGTTTTAAAAAACGTAATGAAGATCATTTTGCTGCTATTGTAAGGGTAGCCATGGATGACGGTATTATTACGGCTGAAGAAAAAGAATTTTTAGATAGATTAGCGCACAATTTAGACATTAATGAATCTGATTATAAACTGATTTTAAAAGATTATCAATCTCATCCTATTAATCCTCCGTTGTCTTATGACGTTCGTTTAGAGCGTTTGTATGATTTGGCGCGTATGGTATATGTAGACCATATTAAAGGTGATCATGAAGAAATATTGCTTAGAAAGATTGGTGTGGGATTAGGGTTTCATCCTGAAAACGTCAAGTACATTGTTGATAAGGCTTTAACCTTAGTGGCCAATGGTGTAGATTTAGAAACTTTTATCTATGAAATTAGGCACATGAATGAATAGATTCATACCATAATTGATAAAAAAAGCGTGCTAAATAGCACGCTTTTTTTATACTTGCATATTTTATTATTTAAAGAGTTTTCAACTTCAATAAACCCCTATTTTGTAAGACAGTAAGGTGATTTCTGAGCTACTACCTAATGACAGAAGCTAAATTTTTCTTGTACAGGATTTCTAAATATATTTAATTAACAATATTTCATGCGTAAATCTTTTCGGCCATCTTGCTGAAGTAACTTTAATACATTTTCTTTTGAAAATTTTTTTTTGATTATTCCTATTAAGCAGACTCAACATTACCTTCCAATCTGTCTAATAATCTTTAATTATTCCGTAAATTTAACTTATGGATCCTAAAAAATTCTTTTCTGAATTAAAGAGACGAAAAGTCTATGGAGTTGCAATCTCTTATGGGATTACCGCATGGTTGCTAGCTCAAATTGCTGGTTTGGTTACCAGTAGTTTTGAAGTTTCCCCATGGGTAATGAAACTGATTATTATTACACTCATAATTGGTTTCCCTATAGCCATAATTCTTGGGTGGGTTTATGATATGACCCCGCAAGGGATTATAAAAACAAAACCGGAAAAGCTTGAAAATAATCAGGCTCAAAAAAGCAAGAAATCAATTATCTGGAATCTATTTTTAAGTGTAATTATCATTATAAGTTTTGTGACTATTGGCACTTGGTGGGCGCTAAATGAATATAAATCGGCAGAGACAAGAGCTATGAAATCTCTGGCCATACTTCCTTTAAAAAATTTTACTGAAAATGATGATCGAATGTATTTAGCAGCCGGGCTTCATTCTAATTTGATAACAAATGTATCTAAAATAAGTTCTCTACGAACCACTCCTCCCAGATCAACTTTAAAATATGAAAAGTCAGAGAAATCAATTTCAGAAATAGCGAAGGAGTTAGGGGTTGATGCAATCCTCGAAGCTGATATTATGAAATTTGAAGACACGGTTCAGTTAAATTTTAGATTGATAAAGGCATTTCCTAAGGAACGGACTATTTGGGCACAAATTTTTGAAAAACCTATGAGTGAAATTTATTCCTTATTTGATGAAGTTTCTCAACAAATTGCAGATGAAATGGATCTGACTTTAACGGAACAAGAGAAATTATTATTATCAAGTGCTAAGAAAGTTGATCCAGAAGCATATCAGGCCTATCTTAAAGGCATATTTTATTGGATGAAGCTTACTGAAAATGATTTAGAACAATCTCTGAAATATTTTCTACTCGCGCTAAAGATAGATCCAAATTATGCAGCAGCCTACGCTGGAATTGCTTCGGTTGGAGCTGCAAAAATGCAAAATGGAATTGTTCGGGGCATTGAAGTTATTCCGAAATTAGATTCTTTGATGACAAAAGCACTCGAACTAGATAATTCTTTACCGGAAGTTCACTACAGTATTGCTTTATGGAACACCTGGGGTAAATGGGATTGGGAAAAAGCAGGCATCGCTTACAAGAAAGCTTTAGCACTTAACCCAAATCAAGCCTTTACGCGTGCTTATTATTCACATTATTTATACATTATTGGAGAGCCCAAGATGGCTTTACAACAAATTGAAAAGGCACTGGAACTTGATCCTGTAACCCCACTCTTTCAAGCCGTATATGCTATGGATTTAAATTATAGCAGAAAATTTCCAGAAGCCATTGCAGTTTTAAATAAGATTTTACAATTTAATCCAAAAGATCCTTTAGCCCTTTCAACATTGCGCTCGGCCTATCACAATAACAAAGAATATGATAAGGCTTATGAAATTTTTGTCAGATCTTATGAGGCCGAAAATGATAAAGAGGCTGTTTTAGCGCTTAAAAATGGGTACGCTAGCGGGGGTTATCCAAGCGCCTTAAATAGTTTGGCCGAGTTTCTCATTAACCGTTCTTCAGACATATATGTTACACCTTGGCGAATAGGTACGCTCTACACCAGATCAGGGAATAACGATTTGGCCATTAATTATCTTTACGAGGCTTACAATGATCATGATTCAAACATGCCTTATATCAATATTGATCCAATATTTGACAATTTAAAAAATTATCCGGAGTTCAGAAATTTGATCGCAAAGATGAATTTTCCGAAATCTCATTAAATTATTGGACATCAATAATTATTAAATATTTATCATTTTATTAACATTCTTTATTTATACATTTACATCTTCAATTTCAAGCTAAATGTCAAAGTTTAACTGTTTATTTTTAACGCTTGCATTAAGTTTCTTCTCGTTAATTCTGTTTCATTCAGAAGGCAGCATTTCTTTTAATAAAAATACCCCAATACATCATCTTAAAATTGATCAATCTATCAATGCTTATGCCATCTCAACTAATAATTCATACGAAGTATTAATAAATTTTGATAAACAAAAAAGACTCACAAACGTCAATTTATTTTGTTCTGTTAAACCTTTAAGAGAGGCTTTCCTTGATGATAATTCAAACTATCTAAAGGCTAGTAATCTCTTAGATTTAAATTTAACACCCACTACTATTATTTATCCTTTTCATTCTTTCTTGTAAAGTTTCATTCTTTTATTTCCTTTAAATAAAATCCAATGTTAAAAAGGTTTAACAAGGGATGTAATATGCAGTAAAATCAATTTAAAACTATAAACAATGGAAGTTTCTATAATATTTATTTCCGTACTATTAATATTAAGCGTGTTTTTCCCTTTATTTTTATTTATTTATAATGGCTTTAAAAACACCTCAAACATAAAAAAAAGAATGAATTCCCTAATAAAGAATAACGGCATCAGCTATGCTGAAAAAGAAATATGGCATAATAATTTTATTGGTATTAGTAATGACAAGACAAAAATTACTTATGTTCATTTTAAAACCGACCAACCAACAATAAGCACTATTGATTTAACAGAAATCAAAGAATGCCATATTTTAAAAAGCCAATTTAAAGAAAGAGACAAAATAATAAGGCTTCAAAACTTAGATTTAGAGTTTATTTACAAAACTTCAAATAAACCTCATGAAATTATTAACTTTTTTAACTTAGATGAAGACTTAAGTGAAGACTATGAATTGCAAAGAATTGAAAAATGGCGACAAATAATAAAAACATCTATTACGGAACAAGTTATCATTAAAAAAGCTTCTTAAAATCATTCTTAAAATAAAAAAGGCGAACCAATTGGTTCGCCTTTTTTATTTATGCAGTTTTAATTGAATCCGTTTTCTTGGAATATCTACTTCCAGCACTTTTACAATAATTTGTTGATGCAGACTTACATGCTCATTAACATCACTCACAAAGGCATCTGCTAAATTAGACACATGAATAAGACCACTTTCTTTAATTCCAATATCTACAAAACACCCAAAATTGGTAATATTATTAACAATGCCGGGAAGTAATTGTCCTTCTCGTAAATCGTTAATGCTTTTTATATTTTGATTAAAAGTGAACACTTTAGCTTGCTCGCGAATGTCCAATCCCGGTTTTTCAAGTTCTTTTACAATATCTTGAAGGGTTGGTAAACCAATAGAATCATTGCAGTATTTCTTTAAATCTATCTTCTGAAGTGTTGCTGAATTTCCTATTAATTCTTGAACTGTTTTCCCCAGATCTTTAGCCATCTTTTTGACTATAGTATAACTTTCCGGGTGGACAGCTGAATCATCCAGTGGGTTTTTTGCTTCTTTAATTCTTAAAAAAGCAGCCCCTTGTTCAAAAGCCTTATTCCCTAATCTGGGCACCTTTTTAATGTCTTCTCTAGACAAAAAAACACCATGTTCATTTCTATAATCAAAAATATTCTCAGCGAGTTTTGGTCCAATTCCAGAAACATAACTTAGTAATGATTTACTGGCCGTATTAATATTAACTCCAACAGCATTGACACAATTTTCAACAACCATATCTAATGATTTTTGAAGTTTTGTTTGTTCAACATCATGTTGATACTGTCCTACTCCTATTGATTTTGCATCAATTTTTACCAATTCTGCCAATGGATCCTGAAGTCTTCTTCCAATAGAAACGGAGCCTCTTACGGTAACATCATAGTCTGGAAATTCTTCACGAGCTATTTTTGAGGCAGAATAAATGCTCGCACCAGCTTCACTAACTACAAAAACCTGCATATCATTTTTAAAATGAACTTTGCGAATTAATGCCTCTGTTTCTCTTGAAGCAGTTCCGTTACCTATAGCAATTGCCTCAATTTTATACGCATCCGCCAAAGAACTAATTTTTTTCATGGCACCCACAGCATCACTTTTTGGGGGATGTGGATAGATGGTCTCATTATATTTTAATTGGCCTTGTGCATCCAGACAAACTATTTTGCAACCTGTTCTAAAACCCGGATCAATAGCTAAAACACGCTTTTCACCAATTGGCGATCCTAACAATAGTTGTTTTAAGTTTTTAGCAAAGACGTCAATAGCAGATGCATCTGCTTTTTCTTTTGCGTTTTGAAGCGCTTCATTTGATAAAGATGGCAGTAATAATCGCTTATAGGCATCTTGAATGGCTAATTTTATTTGTTCACTACAATCGTTATTAGAACGTAAGATTCTTTCTTCAATTTTTGCTAAGGCTTTGTCATCGTCAATTTCAACTTTTGATTTGATATAGCCTTCCTTTTCTGCTCTTAAAATGGCAAGCAATCTATGAGATGGGATTCTGCTTAATGATTCTGACCAATCAAAATAATCTCTGAACTTTTGGGCATTTTCATCATCAATCTTAGCTTTTACAGCTTTTGTGGAAATGATTCCAAAACGGTCTAACTGATGGCGAATATTATTTCTTATATCTGTTCGTTCATTAATCCATTCGGCAATAATATGCCTTGCGCCTTCCAAAGCAATCTCAACAGAGTTTACATCTCCTTTTACATATTTAAATGCAATGGATTCTATATCCTTGGCATTTTGGCCCATGATAATTTTTGCCAATGGTTCTAAGCCATTCTTTCTGGCAGTTTCTGCTTTGGTTTTTCTACTCTTTTTAAATGGTAAATATAAATCCTCAAGGGTCGTTAAATCTTGAGTAGACACTATTTTATCTTTTAATTCTGGGGTTAATACCTCTTGCTCTGTCAGCGCTTTTAAAATGGTGGCTTTCCGTTTTTCTAAAGCTTCAAATTGCTCTTTATATTTAACAATGTCTCCTATCTGCACTTCATCTAAATTACCCGTACGTTCTTTTCTATATCTGGAGATGAATGGAATAGTACAATCTTCATGGAGTAACTGTACGGTGTTTTTAACTGAAAATTCAGGGAGTTGAGTTTGAGAAATTATATAATTTAATAATGGATCCATTTAATAAGGTTAAGGCGAAAAAAAATCTCGTTTTCAAAGTAACATTGAAAACGAGATTTATACAAGTATTATCTTATTTATTAATTTCCGGCTTGCGTTTTTGCATCTTGAATCATTTTTTCGTTAGGCAATATGGCAATATTTACACGTCTATTTTTGGCGCGTCCTTCTGCTGTATTGTTATCATGAAGCGGTTGCGATTCACCAAACCAATTGGTCGTTAATCGCGATTGACTTATCCCTTTTTGTATTACATAGTTGGTAACCGCATAAGCTCTGTTTTTAGAGAGTGTCATGTTATATTCTTCTGAACCTTGGCTATCTGTATGCCCAACAACCAATAAATTAGTGTCTGGATATTCTTTAAAAACAGCAATTAATTTATTTAATGTTGTTTGTGACGCACTGTTAATGTTATATTTTTCGGTATCAAAATACACACCACTGCCTTCATCAAAAGTAACTACAATACCATCATCAACACGTTCTACCTGTGCACCCGGTATTTCTTCTTCAATTTTTTGAGCCTGTTTGTCCATTTTGTTCCCAATAAGCACACCAGCGGTACCGCCTACTACACCACCTATAACGGCTCCAAGTTCGCCATTGCCACCTTTGCCAACATTATTTCCAATAATAGCTCCTAAAATAGCTCCACCTGTAGCACCTATAACGGCTCCTTTTTGTTTATTATTGGCATTTTGTACTGCTTTACAATTTGTCAAACTAATACTTAATAACAATGTAAAAAGTAATATTCCTGCTTTATTTATAATTGTTTTCATTTGTTTATTTCTTATTAAAATTCATAGTTATCGCAAAAGGTTTAGCATCAACAGTAACCGTTTGCTGCCATTGCATTGCCGTATCAGTTAAAGATGTTAATCTCAATCTGAATCCTTGATTAGTTTCCGATTTTTGTTTTTCATTAGTTGGCTTTAATAGAAAATCATAAAGTCCAGTTTCTTTGTTTACTTCCTGAATAGTAAATACAAAATGGCGCGTTCCAGTAGAACAACTTGTTTCATTAATGTTATAGGTTCCTGTATTGTTATTAGGTATAAATTGCCAAGTACTGCCTTCAAAACAATCTTTAGAAGTATCATTTAATAAGGTTACATTATATTTACCAGCTGTACTATAGGTAATAGAACTTAAAGTCCATTCTCCTTTCATGACTTTCTTAGAATCTCTAACAGTTTTAGAAGTTCCACACGATAATATCATTAAAACAACGCCAAGGCTTAATGCTAGTTTTTTCATAATTTGATTAGTTTAATAATTTAATACAAAATTAAGCAGAAGTACATTTGATCACTTACAACATTAACTTTTTATATTATATAATTTATATACGATGTATAGTACTTCCTAGGACTTTTCAGATTAATTAAATTTTTATTAATGTGTTTGAAAAATGATTGCAAAATGAGGTTATTTATACTTGTTTTTGAAACAAGGTATAAATATAAGGGCGTTCTCCTCCAAAAGGATTTATAAACGTATGATTAAATGTTTTAATTAATTTAAAATGAGAGCCTAAGTTTTTTTGCAACATTTCCAAATTGTAACGCTTTAAATCAAGACCACAGCATTTTTGTGCGCCTTCTAAAGAAAAGACCGCTATGATAACATAACCATTATTACTGACTATTTTTTGAATTAAGTCGAAATAAGCCTTTTGTTGGTCTTCTGTTAAAAAGAAATGCAACACGGCCCTATCAATCCACAAATCAATGTTTTGTAACTTATTAAGTTTTTGGGGATTCGTTAAGTCATCCTTAATACAGCTCAAATTATAATTGTGTGATTTTTTAATACGGTGCTTTAATTTATTTAACGCAAAATCACTGAGGTCATTAGCAATAATTTTGGTGTAGCCATTTTCTAAAAGCGCGTCTATTAAAGTGGTCGTTCCTGCTCCTACATTTAATATAACAGCATCCTTCTTTAAGTTACAGGCATTGACCAATTCCATAGTTTGCATAGGATTTGCTTCAAACCACCCTAATTGCTCATCTTCTTTATTATAAGCAGTATTCCAATGTTCTTTTAAGTTAGAAATCATATATGCTTAGTTAATAAGAAAACTATCTATAATATAATAAGTGCCTTGCTTGACATGTATAAACTGACCTTTTGAATTTTCAGCTATTCATTTTTTTGTAACTTCCATTAAAAGTTGAACAAAAAGCAATCAAACAATCAAATCTCTTTTAGCAGAAACCAATTTATCTAAAGCTTGATTTTTTTTATCCAAGTCATAGCAAGGGCATTTTGCACAACGCTTGTTTTTTCCCTTTTTATAGTTTTTACAGCAACTACTGTTTACACTATCAGAAGGGATTACCCCTAACTTAATAAGTTTCTTAATGGTCTTTTTTTGTTTCCTTTTGCCCAAGAGGTCGCCTTATTTGGAAGATGATTCAAAAATTATTCCTATATATTTTATTGGGCTGTTGGATCAGCTACTGTAGTCACATTGAGTTTCTCAATATCTCTGTCAAATAAATACAAGCCTCCTTTATCATCTCCAATCAGATTGATCTTATCTAAAATATTCCGAGCCACAGCTTCTTCTTCAATTTGTTCTGCAACATACCATTGTAAAAAGTTATGGGTGGCATAATCTCTTTCTTGTAAAGTGACATGTACTAGTTCATTGATGCTGTTTGAAACAAAAATCTCATGAGAAAGAAGTTCTTCAAACATTTCTTTAAAAGACCCAAAAGTAACATGTGGAGAGGCTAATTCTGATATTTGTGCATGACCACCACGTTCATTTACAAACTTTATCAACTTAAGCATGTGGTCTCTTTCTTCTTGAGATTGCTTATACATAAAACCAGCGATGCCTTCTAATCCTTTAACCTCGGCCCAACAAGCCATTGCTAGATAAATTTGAGATGATTCTGCCTCTATTTTAATTTGACTATTGAGGGCTTTTTCTATAGATTTTGATAACATAATTTTTGTTTTTTGTAAAGTTAATAAATTATCAACTAATTTGTAACCCATTAGAGATATTAGAATCATCCGGATTTACAAATACTAGTTTCCCTTCAGTATTTTCAGTCATTAAAATCATACCTTGACTTTCCACACCTCGTAAATCTCGAGGAGCTAAATTGACTAAAACGGTTACTTTCTTTCCAATAACTTCTTCTGCAGTAAAACTTTCTGCTATTCCTGAAACAATAGTACGCACGTCAATACCAGTATCAACTTTCAACACTAGTAGCTTTTTGGCTTTAGGCATCCTTTCTGCTTCTAAAATAGTGCCTACTCGAATATCGAGTTTAGTGAAATCCTCGAAAGTAATCGTGTCCTTTTGTGGTTCAACAGTTTTACTAGCGGCTTCATTGGCTTTTTTACTGGCAATTAGTTTATCTAATTGTTTTTGAATGGCCTCATCTTCAATTTTAGAAAACAACAATTCCCCTTCTCCTATTTGATGTCCTGATGGAATTAAAACCTCTTTTGAAGCGATATCACTCCAGGACATTTCAAGGGTTCCAGAAGAAATATTGAGCATCTTTCTAAGCCTGGCAGATGTAAAAGGTAAAAAGGGCTCACACAAGGTTGCTAATGCACTTGAAATTTGCAAGGCCACATACATAATGGTCTGAACACGTCCTTCATCTACTTTTATAACTTTCCAAGGCTCTTCATCAGCTAAATATTTATTGCCAAGTCTGGCCAGATTCATCAATTCTTGTTGAGCTTCTCTAAAACGATAACGCTCAATAGAGCTTGAAATAATATTTGGAAACCCCTTTACTTCTGCTAAAGTCTCTAAATCAACTTTAGAAAAATCCTTTGGGTTTGGAACTATCCCATTGTAATATTTGTTGGTTAAAACAACTACTCTATTTATGAAGTTTCCAAAAATAGCCACTAATTCATTGTTGTTTCTTGCCTGAAAATCTTTCCAAGTAAAATCATTATCCTTGGCTTCTGGAGCACTGGCTGTTAAAGTATAACGCAACACATCCTGTTGATTTGGAAACTCAATTAAATAGTCCGGTAACCAAACCGCCCAATTTTTTGAGGTAGATAGTTTGTTTCCCTCTAAATTTAAAAACTCATTGGCCGGAACATTTTCTGGCAAAATATAACTGCCTTCCGCCTTTAACATGGCTGGAAAAATAATACAATGAAACACAATATTATCTTTCCCAATAAAATGTATCAACTTCGTGTCTTTGTCTTTCCAATAAAGTTCCCAATCTTTTCCAACTCGTTTTGCCCATTCTTTAGTAGATGAGATATACCCTATAGGTGCATCAAACCATACATAGAGCACTTTCCCTTCAGCACCGGCAACAGGCACAGGAATTCCCCAATCCAAATCACGCGTTACCGCTCTTGGGCGCAAACCATCATCAATCCATGATTTTACTTGTCCGTAAACATTAGGTTTCCAGTCGTTTTTATGCCCTTCTAAAATCCATTCTCTTAAAAATGCTTCGTGCTTATCTAACGGTAAAAACCAGTGTTTGGTTTGTTTTAAAGTTGGAACGTTTCCTGTTAATGCCGACTTTGGATTTATTAAATCGGTTGCATTTAAACTTGTTCCGCATTTTTCACATTGATCGCCATAAGCTTCTTCATTTCCGCATTTTGGACAGGTTCCAGTAACGAATCGATCTGCTAAAAACTGGTTAGCCTTTTCATCATATAACTGTTCTGTAATTTCCTCAATAAACTCGCCTTTATCATATAATGTTTTAAAAAACTCTGATGCGGTTTCATGATGTATTTTAGCCGAAGTACGAGAATAATTATCAAAAGAAATACCGAATTCTTTAAAAGATCTTTTAATTATAGCATGGTATTTATCTACAATATCCTGAGGTGAAACGCCCTCATTTTTTGCTTTGATGGTAATAGGAACGCCATGTTCATCGCTTCCGCAAATAAAAGCCACGTCATTTCCTGTTAACCTCAAATATCTACTATAAATGTCCGCGGGCACATAAACCCCCGCTAAATGACCAATATGAATTGGCCCATTAGTATAAGGTAATGCGGCGGTAATGGTATATCTTTTTGACATTTTTGTTTGTTTTGAAGGCACAAAAGTACGCATTTTGAGAGGGATTTAGAAAAAAAATGTACATTTACAACATGTCAAATCGCCCAATAATTTTAAGCTTACTTTGTGTGGTACTTTTCTTTTCAGGAAAAAGAATTTATGCACAAAATACAGCTACACCAAAATATAAAAATACTTTGATACAGCCGCCATACTTAAAAACAGGAGATACCGTTGCTATTGTTGCACCGTCTGGAATTTTAAAAAACAGAACTCAAGAAATAGAAATAGCAAAAGACCTGCTTAAAAGCTGGGGACTTGAGGTTGTTATCGGAAAAAATGTATTTAATGAAAATAATCACTTTGCCGGAACTGATGATGAGCGAGGGGCAGATTTTCAAAAAGCACTGGATAACAAATCTACTAAAGCCATCTGGTGTGCTCGTGGAGGCTATGGAACCGTGAGGATTTTAGATAAATTAGATTACACCCAATTCAAAAAAAACCCAAAATGGATTATTGGCTATAGTGATATTACGGCATTACACAGTCAAATCCATAATATAGGTGTTGAGAGCCTTCATGCCATGATGTGCGCCAGTTTACAAGATGATACTCAAGAAATAGAAGAAACAATTCAAACATTTAAGGCCGCTTTATTTGGTAACCCTTTAAAATATATTTTAAAAGGTTCTGAATATAATAAAACAGGCTCTGTAACAGCTCCCATTGTTGGTGGTAATTTAACGGTACTACATACTTTGTTGGGTTCTAAAACAAGTATGGACACCAGTGGTAAAATATTATTTATAGAAGATATTGGTGAATATAAATACCATATAGACCGCATGCTTCAAAGTCTTAAACGCGCTGGCTATTTTGATAATTGCAAAGGCTTAATTGTTGGTGATATGACGAAACTAAGAAAAAACACTACCCTTTGGGGAAGCTCTGTGGAGCAGTTGATTCTAGATGCTTTAAGTGACTATCATTTCCCTATTGCATTTAATATGCCAGCGGGTCACGAAAAAGATAATAGAGCTATGATATTAGGAAGAAACATCCATTTAAACGTTTCTAAAGAACAATCCATTATTGTTTTCGAAAATTAAAATCCTCTTTCTTTCTGAAGCTGCTCATAGGCTTCTTGAACGCGTCTGAACTTTTCTTCAGCCCCTGGTTGATGTTCTTTACCTAAGTGAATTACTTTATCTGGGTGATATTTTTTAGCCATGGTTCTATAGGCTTTTTTAATCTCGTCATTACTTGCTGTTTTGTCAATCTCAAGAATTTTATAGGCATTGTCTGAACTATCATAAAACATGGCCTTTATGCTCTCGTAATCTTTCGAGTTTATCCCCAAATAGCCAGCGATAATATGAATTTGATCTACTTCATCAGGCGTCACAAAACCATCAGCTTTTGCTATCCCAAATAAAAAATGAATTAATTGCAGACGCGAAGGATGTTGCATCATTTGCCTGATTTGTAAACACACTTGTCTGGTAGAAATATTTTGTTGTTTATTAATTTCTTTAAACAACCTAAAGGCATTATTGGCGCGCTCCTTTCCATACATACCCACAAATTGCTGACGTACAAAATCCAATTCGCGTTGGTCTTGTTTACCGTCGGCTTTTATGACAATGCTAGATAAAATCAAAAGACTCACCTCAAAATCACCTGGTTGTGTTTTTGCTTGTTCTATCTGTTGTGAATAGTTTGTACCATTTCCTAAGGCATCAACCAAGCTACCCAAGGCCAATCCAATTATTGCCCCAATAGGACCTCCAAACGACCAACCTAAAGCACCACCAATCCATTTTGAAAAACTCATGTAAGAATAAATTTTGTTTATCGTCAAACCTACATATAAATAAATTCTTGTAAAAGAAGAAATGATATTATGTAGGTTCTCTCTGACCGATTTATAATAAAAACAGATGATCAGAGTAAATTAATATTTGTTAGTAGATTGCTAAGCTATTTTGTTACACAATTGGTATCTTTGCATCCACATTAAGTTAATTTTTAAAATTTAAAAATATGTATCCAGCAGAATTAGTAAAACCAATGCGTGAAGATTTAACCAAAGTTGGTTTTGAAGAATTACATACCGCCGAAGCTGTTGATGCCGCTTTAGCTAAAGAAGGGACTACTTTAATAGTTGTTAATTCCGTTTGTGGTTGTGCCGCAGCTAATGCACGTCCAGGAGCGCGAATGAGTTTGCAAAATGAAAAAAAACCAGACCATATTGTGACCGTTTTTGCCGGTGTTGACACAGATGCTGTTGATAGGGCCAGACAACACATGGTGCCTTTCCCACCAAGTTCACCAAGTATGGCTTTATTTAAAGATGGTGAATTGGTTCATATGTTAGAACGTCATCACATTGAAGGCCGACCAGCAGAAATAATTTCAGAAAACCTTAGGGACGCCTACAACGAGTTTTGTAAATAGAAATTGAGCCTTAAATTTTATAGAATGAATATAAGAATCCACGACTTCGTGGATTATTATATTTATAAAAGAAACCATTGAAGCTTTAACGCATCTAAAGAGCAAATACTTTAATATGAAAAAGCCCTACTTGCTTTTATTTGTAAGCTGTTTAATATTTATGGCCTTTCAATGTGAAGAGGATTCTATTCCAACCATGGAATATGAACAAAACGCCTTAATTGCCAGTAAAAAAATTATTGAAGATTTAGCAGCGGCTTCTGTTTGTAATGAAAGTACCGAATGTAAATTCATTGCTTTTGGCAGCAAACCTTGTGGAGGCCCTTGGGGTTATTTAATATATTCTACGTCAATCAATACAGATGAATTGGAAAATTTGGTTGAAGAATTTAATCAAAACGAAGATGCTTTTAATAAAAAGTGGGCTGTAGTTTCTGATTGCTCAGCAGCTTTACCACCTACAAGTATCAATTGTGAAAATAACACCTGCATACCTGTTTATCAAAACTAAGTTTTTCCTTATTTTTGGGGCATGCGAAAACTATTGGCTTACCCTTTAACCATCCTTCATCTACTATGCTTTTTTTTAGCATTGATAATTTTTCATCCTATTCAGTGGATTTGTTTTAATATTTTTGGGTATCAGACCCATAAAAAAAGTGTTGATATTTTACAATGGTGCTTAATGCGCTGTGCGAATATATTGGGGACTCAGTTTACATTTACTAATCCTCATAAAATAGAAACAACTCGACCTCTGATCATTGTTGCTAATCATCAAAGTTTACACGACATTTATCCTATCACATGGTATATGCGAAAACATCATCCAAAATTTATTAGTAAAATTGAATTAGCTAAAGGAATTCCTAGTGTCTCTTATAATTTACGTCATGGTGGTGCGGCATTAATTGACAGAAAAAACCCAAGGCAATCCTTGCCTGCTCTTATGAAATTTGGAGAATATATTGAAGAAACTAAACGTTCCGCTGTCATTTTTCCTGAAGGGACCAGGAGTAAAAATGGTGAACCAAAGCCATTTCAAACAAAAGGACTGGAAATATTATTCAAAAAAATACCTTCTGCATTAATTGTTCCAATATCTATAAATAACTCATGGAAAATGTATCAATATGGTAAATTTCCTATGGGAATAGGTTCGCATATTACATTTACTGTACACGAGCCCATAAATTTAGCTACCTTTACAAACAAAGAAGATCTTATTAGCACTATTGAAACAACCATAAAAAATAATATCCATCCCTAAAATTAATATATGTCCTTAAAAAATGTCCGATTTGAAGTCATGAAGTTTTTGGAAAAAGACGTTGATACCTTAATTGAAAAATACCTGATTCCAATTGAAAAAATTTGGCAACCAACAGATTTTTTACCAAACTCTGAAGGCCCTGCTTTTTTTGATGAGATTAAAGAAATTAGAGAATTATCAAAAGAACTCCCTTATGACTTTTGGGTCGTTTTAGTAGGAGATATGATTACTGAGGAAGCATTGCCTACTTATGAATCATGGCTCATGGACGTAGAAGGCGTAGATCAAGTAAATGGTGACAATGGCTGGTCAAAATGGGTGCGCCATTGGACTGCTGAAGAAAACAGGCACGGCGATGTGCTTAATAAATATTTATACTTATCGGGTAGAGTCAATATGAAAGAAATTGAAAAAACCACACAGTATCTCATAGCTGATGGTTTTGATATTGGAACCGATAGAGATCCTTATAAAAACTTTGTGTATACCAGTTTTCAAGAACTAGCCACTTATATTTCACATAATAGGGTTGCGAAAATAGCTACCGGTACAGGAAACAAGCAATTAGGGAAAATGTGCAAAATCATTTCGGGTGATGAAATGAGACATCATCATGCCTATTCAGAATTTGTAGAACGTATTTTTAAAGTAGATCCTAGTCAAATGATGATGGCCTTTCATTATATGATGAAACAAAAAATCACCATGCCTGCCCATTTTTTAAGAGAATCTGGGAATAAAATAAGTACGGCTTTTGAAGAATTTTCGAATACCGCACAACGTATAGGGGTCTATACTTCCAGAGATTATATTGACATTCTTGAAAAACTCATTGTGCGTTGGGAAATTGACAAGATTAACAATCTTTCTGATG
>DATCZQ010000002.1:0-45949 GCA_036525815.1 Yeosuana sp.
CTGTAGATCCATCTAAAACCAACATTACATCATGAGGGGCATCAGCCACTACTTTTTGCATAACACGCTTTACTTTTGTTAGTTCATTCATTAAGTTTACTTTGTTATGCAAACGTCCGGCGGTATCTATAATTACTACATCTGCACTTTGGGTAACAGCACTTTTAAGCGTATCAAAAGCCACGGAAGCCGGATCACTTCCCATAGATTGTTTTATCAAAGGAACATCCACTCTATCAGCCCAGACTTGCAATTGATCAATAGCTGCAGCTCTAAACGTATCAGCAGCCCCTAAAACCACATTTAATCCTTGTTTTTTAAATTGACTGGCCAATTTACCAATAGTCGTTGTTTTACCAACACCATTGACACCAACCACCATAATAACATAAGGTTTTTTATCTTGTGGAATCATAAATTCTGAAGCCTCTCCACTATTCGTTTCAGATAACAATCCAGCAATCTCTTCTCTAAGAATTTGATTTAATTCATCTGTTCCTAAATATTTATCTTTAGAAACTCGTTCTTCTATGCGCTCAATAATTTTCAAGGTTGTATTTACACCAACGTCACTAGATACTAAAATTTCTTCAAGATTATCTAAAACTTCATCATCAACTTTAGACTTTCCTGCAACTGCTTTACTCAGTTTATTGAAAAAGTTAGTTTTTGATTTTTCTAATCCTTTATCTAGTGTTTCCTTTTTTTCTGATGAAAAAATCTTTTTAAAAAAACTCATGTAGAAATAATTTGACTTATGTTATTACCAACAACAATTTTCTTGCCCGAAGTTCAAAACTGTTAAATTGTCATTAAAGGTAATGTAAATATAAAACAAAAGCCACTTCAAAAAAGTGGCTTTATAATACTATGTAAAAAGTAATACTTATTTCTTATTTAAGAAATCGCTTACTAGTTCAGGTGCCATAATTGCTTCAACAAACATGTAAGCTCCAGTTTTAGGAGATTTTACCATTTTTATTGCTTTTGATAATCTTTTTGATCCTGTTTGTAACGATGCTACTGATTTCTTTGCCATGACTTATATGTTATTTGACATTTTCACTAAAGCGAAAATCTCTAATTATTTAATTTCTTTGTGAACTGTCATACGCTTTAAAATTGGATTAAATTTTTTAATCTCCATTCTATCAGGCGTATTCTTTTTGTTTTTAGTAGTAATGTATCTTGAAGTTCCAGGTTGTCCAGATTCTTTATGCTCAGTACATTCTAATATTACTTGTATTCTATTACCTTTCTTTGCCATTTCTTTTATTTATTAAATACAGCTATTATTTTAAAAACCCTTTTGATTTAGCATCTTTTATAGCTGCAGTAATACCTATTTTATTAATAGTTTTTAAAGCAGATGTTGAAACTTTCAAAGTTACCCAGCTATCTTCCTCTGGAATGTAAAAACGTTTCTTTACTAAATTCGCATTAAATTTGCGTTTAGTTCTATTCATTGCGTGAGACACGTTGTTACCAACCATTGCCTTTTTCCCAGTAAGTTCACAAACTCTTGACATTATTTTCTAACTTTAAATTTTAGTTGTTTAAAAACGAGGTGCAAATATACAAAATCTTTAATTTATCGCAATCTAAATTTTATCAATTTTTAAAAATTTCTTTTAAGAGCATTTCAAAGGCTTTATTTACTGCCTTATTTATCACTTTTGCACGGTGATTTCCTAGTATAAATTTCTCTGAGTAAACCTTGTTTTTAGCAGCTATAGCAATAAAAACAGTGCCAACCTCAGCATCTGAATCACCTTTTGTTGGGCCTGCATTACCCGTTGTAGCAATCGCATAATCTGAATTAAATAATAGCTGAACTTGCTTAGCCATGGCTTCAGCAACCTGATAACTTACCACAGAATTATCTTCAATTATATCCTTTGAAACACCTAATACCTTAATTTTTGAATCGGTTGCATAACTTACTATACTTCCTTTAAAATAATTTGAGGCACCAGCATGACTTGTAAATCGTTCCGCAATCTTACCACCGGTGCAACTTTCTGCGACCGCCAGTGTTTGCCCTAATGCCGTTAATTGCTTAGCTATGATAGATTCAACAGCTCCTTCTTCATCCTCAAAACCAACAAAATGGTCTTTTATAAATGGTAAAACAGCATCAATTTGCTTCTGAACTTCCAATTTAATTTTTTCTTTATCAAATCCCTTCGCTGATAATCTTAATCGAACTCTTCCTAAATCAGGCAGATATGCCAGTTTTACAAAACTAGGCAAAGCATCTTCCCAGCTTTCAATTTTATTGGCTAAAGTACTTTCTCCCAGACCATAAACCAGTAAGGTTTTATGCAAAATAAAAGGCAAATGATACTTCATTGTTAGTTTTGGCAAAACTTCGTATTGAATCAAAGCTTTCATTTCATAAGGAACTCCTGGAAGTGAAACAAATACTTTTTCCGCCTTTTCAATCCACATCCCTGGTGCTGTACCATGAATATTCATTAACACCTGAGCTTTTGAAGGCACCAAAGCCTGATCTTTATTAACCTGTAATAATGTTTGCCTAAGGTGCTGTTTCCAAATATTTTCAATATTCGTTAACACAGATTCATTCAAAACCAAGGTGTCATTGAAATACTCAGCAATAGTCCTTTTTGTAATATCGTCTTTTGTTGGCCCTAGACCACCTGTAATGATGATGATGTCAGCACGACTTTCAGCATCTTTAAAAGCAGTTAATATGTGGTTTTTATCATCTTGGACAGAGGTGATTTGATATACAGAAACGCCTATTTTATTAAGCTCTTTAGCTATAAATGCAGAGTTGGTATCAACAACTTGTCCTATAAGAAGTTCATCACCAATAGTGATTATCTCAGCTAACATTATAAATTAAAATCTGATCTGATTTCATTCACTGCCAAGTCAACAGCATTTAAAACGATAGCTAATTGATTCGTTATATCAAGTTCAGTTTTTTGAAATTTGCCCCAATCCTGAACTTCAATTAAGGTGTCAAGTACTCCCAGCTCAAATAAATCAATGGTCGGTTTCATTTTATGAGCTGCCTGATAAGCATTATGGTAATCCTTTTCAGCAACCGCCTTTTTTAGTCTTTCGGCATCTTCTGGCACCTCTTCTAAAAATGCTTGAGCCAAAGCAGCAATGAAATCATCATCGTTGTCAGCTAATTCTTTTACCCTGTATAATTTATAGTGCTGTTCCATTTATTTTACTGTTATTGAAAACATCTGAGTGTTTTCTATAAATCCTTTAAGTTTATCATTTGCAATTACTTTGCCTACTCCTGCCGGAGTTCCTGTAAAGATAATATCTCCAATCTTTAAAGTAAAATATTTAGAGACATATTCTATTATTTCGTCAATTTTCCAAAGCATATGGCTTGTATTCCCTTTTTGAACTATTTCATCATTCTTTTGTAAAGAGAAATTGATATTATTGACATCTTGAATGTCACGTACAGGAATCCAATTACCAATAACTGCCGCCCCATCAAACGCTTTAGCTTTTTCCCAAGGCAAACCCTTTTCCTTTAAATTATTTTGTAAATCTCGAGCGGTAAAATCAATTCCCAACCCTACTTCATCATAATATTTGTGAGCAAATCTTTTGTCAATATATTTCCCCACTTTATTGATTTTTACCAAAATCTCTACTTCATGATGCACATCATTTGAAAAGTCAGGAATAAAAAAAGGCTGCTTTTTAACTAAAATTGCAGTATCTGGCTTTAAAAAAATAACAGGATCCGTTGGTTTTTCGTTTTCCAACTCTTTAATATGCTCAGTATAATTTCTTCCGATACAAATAAGCTTCATTTTTATATACTTTAATTTTATTCTAATTTATTATTAAAGTTTCTCAATTTGATAGCAGTCAACACTTTTTTTGTATACAATGGAAAATCGGCATTTAACAGCCAACCAAAATACCCAGGTTCAGTTTCTAAAACTTCGGTAACCAATTTTCCTTTGTGTTTTCCGAAAGAAAAACATTCCTGTCCTTTTTTATTATATGCTATAAATCCCGCAAAATCTGCAAATTGTTTTCTTGAACTAAATTCTGCCAAAAACCTGGTGTCATTCTCAATTTCTTCGTATTTGGTAATTTGCGCCTTTAACACTTCAAAAGTAGCTCTTGTATCTGCTTCTGCTCCATGGGCACCTTCTAATTCTTCATTACAATAAAATTTATAGGCAGCACTTAAGGTTCGTTGCTCCATTTTATGAAAAATAGTTTGAACATCAACAGATACCCTATTTTTCATATCAAAATCAATCTCAGCCCGCAACATTTCTTCTGCCAGTAAAGGAATATCGAATTTATTCGAGTTAAAGCCTCCTAAATCTGAATCTTTGATCATATTATAAATTTCTTTTGCTAATTCTTTAAAAGTCGGTTTATCAGCAACAGCCTCATCAGTAATACCATGAATAGCTACAACTTCTTGAGGAATAGGCATCTCAGGATTTACCAACCACGTTTTACTTTCCTCCTTTCCGTTAGGAAAAACTTTTAAAATAGAAATTTCAACAATGCGATCTTTAGATATATTGACACCTGTAGTTTCAAGATCAAAAAAACAAATGGGTTTGGTCAGATTAAGATTCATTAAGTAATTATCTTTAAATATTAAAATCTTGTTTTACAAAAATAGAAAACCTAACCGTTTTGAGGTTAGGTTTTTGAATATAGTTTATTTTGTTTTTTTAAATCTCTCTATTGTTATCCCAGGCCTCCAAATAATCTTTTACAGCTTTTACAAATTGTCCACCAAGTGCCCCATTAACCACACGATGATCATAAGAATGGGATAAAAACATTTTATATCGAATCCCTATAAAATCACCTTCTGAAGTTTCAATCACTGCCGGAACTTTTCTAATAGCTCCAAGTGCTAAAATCCCTACTTGAGGTTGATTAATGATAGGAGTCCCCATAATACTTCCAAAAGTACCAACGTTAGTCACAGTATATGTTCCTCCCTGAATATCATCAGGCTTTAGCTGATTTAACCGCGCTCTATTGGCTAAATCATTAACTTTCTTAGTCATACCAACCAGATTTAATTGATCGGCATCTTTTATAACTGGTACAATTAAATTACCATCAGCCAACGCCGCTGCCATACCAAGGTTGATATGTTTCTTTTTTACAATGGTATCCCCTTGAACGGAAATATTCATCATTGGAAAATCTCGAAGCGCCTTTGCAATGGCCTCCATAAAAATTGGGGTGAATGTTAAATTTTCGCCTTCACGTTTCGCAAAACTATCTTTTACTTTATTTCTCCAATTCCATATTTTAGTGACATCAGCCTCAATAAAACTTTGAACATGCGCAGAGGTTTGAACAGACTCAACCATATGATGCGCAATAATTTTGCCCATTCTGGTCATTTCAATAATTTCATCGTCACCGCTAGGAATAACCGGGGCCTTTTCAACTTTCGGCACCTGTACAACATTCTTTACTACTGTTTGTGCGGGATCCCTTTGAACAGGTACCCTTGCAGGTTTCACTGCACCTTTATTCTCAATGTAATCTAAAATATCATTTTTTGTAACTCTGCCGTCTTTCCCTGTCCCTTTAATCGTGTCTAATTCCGATTGTGAAACACCTTCTTGCCTCGCTATATTTTTAACCAAAGGTGAATAAAAACGATCTTCATTTGAGATTATAGGAGCTACAATTTCCTGAGCAGTGGTCACTGTTTTTTCTAATATTTCAGCCACTTCTAAAGAACCCTCTTCCTTTTCCGTTTCTGGCGTAAAAACCTCAGAATCTTCGTCGTCAGTTTCAATAATAGCAACGACCTGACCAACTTGAACAACATCATCTACATTAAAAAACTTTTCCACTAAAACGCCATCAACTTCACTTGGCACTTCACTATCAACTTTATCAGTAGCTATTTCTAGTACTGCTTCATCAAGTTCAATAGTATCTCCAACTTCTTTTAACCATGAGGTGATTGTAGCTTCTGCAACACTTTCTCCCATTTTAGGTAATCTAAGTTCAAATCTTGCCATATCGATAATGTAATCCTCGTTTTTTAATATTAGTTTGCAAAATTAATTAAAAAAGGAGATATTTTTTTAATTATTCGCATAAATTCAAATCCTTATTTTAGTCTTTGTGTTTATTTAACAAATTTAAACCCTTTATACTATTACTTCAAAAGAAATTGAAAATTGTTTTAGTTGATGCGATAAATTTTCACTCGGCCTAATTATTATAGTTTTTCTAGCTAATTTCATTAAAGGCAAATCATCAATATGATCTGTTATTAATGTGTCGATCTTATTTAAATTTTTGCCTTTTAAATAATTCATCACATTTTCTTTTTTTACTTCTTTAGAGTTTTCGAATGTTGAATTGAAATTTGAATATGGAAAATCAGTTCCTAAGCATATATCAAACTGTTCCTTTTCAGCAATAATTTTAGCATAGCATGAAGGGGCTGCAGTAGCTAAAATTTTTATATCAAAAGTTTCATCCTTTAAAATAGTCAATTCTCTTTTTTTTATATAAATAGTATTCAAAAAATCCAAATAATCAATATCATTTCTATGTTGCAATAATCTCAAAACCTGATATTTCATTTCAGCATGTGTTCTAAATAGACGTGAAGAGAGTGCCAAAAGCAACTGAAACAACAAGCTAAAATTAAAACTCAAAACACACTTAAAACAAAGATATTTTATAAAATAATGAAACGTATTTATTTTAAATAATGTTCCGTCTAAATCAACTACTAATACTTTTCTTTTCAAAATCTTTTCCTTTATAATCAATAGACCATGGAAATCTCACTAAAATATTTTTATACAGATAATAATCTGGTTTAATAATTGAATTTTCAATAGTCCAGGAGATTACAGCTGTTTTAATTTGGCTTTTTGGAAACAATTTACCCAAACTATTTTTAACTATAAACATGGTTCTTCCTGTATCAATAGCATCATCTAAAATTAAAATATTTTTAACGGTTTCTATGGAATCTGAGTTCAATTTAAAATCAATGTTATTGGAAAACACTTTTGTTAAGTTTAATTCAGCTATTGAACTTCTTGCCTTTTTTGATTCGAAAATTCTTAATTTGTTTGTAAACTTATATGGCAACAATTTTAAAATTGATTTTATAATAAAATTGCTTTTAAATTTGTTTCTCCTATGAAGTCTAACCAACTCAAATTGAACAGAATCAAAACCGACTTCATTAACAATTTCATCAATAACATAACCACCACCACTAAGAATTCCAACAACAAAATCTGGATGAAAATCCATTTTACAAATCAATTCTGAACATTTTTCTGAAAAGAGTTCCTTATTTAGGGTGATAACCTCCATATTTTTATAATATAATATAAAAACTCACAGTTTCAATGTGTTTTCAAAAGGAATTCTGTTTAAAATACTACGTCCTAAAGTAATTTCATCAGCATATTCTAATTCATCTCCAACCGAAATTCCTCGTGCAATTGTTGAAATTACAATACTGCAATCCTGAATCTGTTTAAAAATGTAAAAATTGGTAGTATCACCTTCCATAGTTGAACTTAAAGCAAAAATGAGTTCTTTAATACTTCCTTCCTTAACTTTTTTTACAAGCGACTCAATATTTAAATCATGAGGACCAATACCATCCATTGGTGAAATTTTACCTCCTAATACATGATATAAACCTTTGAATGAACTCGTGTTTTCAATAGCCATAACATCTCTAATATCTTCAACTACACATACAATTTGTTCATTTCTATTTGGATTTGAACAAATTTCGCAAAGTGCTACATCACTAATATTATTGCACGACTTACAAAATTTTATATTAGTTCTCATGGACTGCAGTGCCTGTGACAAAGTTACGGTCTGCTCTTTCGGCTGTTTTAACATATGCAACACTAAACGCAGAGCCGTACGCTTCCCAATCCCAGGAAGTTGAGACATTTCATTAACGGCTCTTTCTAATAATTTTGAGGAGAATTCCATGGATGCGAATTTACAATTTTAAAACAAACTGGTGAAAAGTATAATTTTTATTAATTAAAATATAAAATTACATTATACGGTGACACATTTGGAAAATGAATTAATTAATTAGTAATTTGAACAAAGAATTTTTTTAAATGACCGCGATACTCATTCTTTCACTTATAGCTTCTTACTTTTGTATACTTATTTTAATTTCATATTTAACCGGGAAAAAATCCGATAACGATTCCTTTTTCAAAGCGAATAAACAAGCCCCCTGGTACGTTGTCGCCTTTGGTATGATTGGAGCTTCATTATCGGGAGTTACTTTTATCTCTGTCCCTGGATGGATTGAAGCTTCCCAATTCAGCTATATGCAAGTGGTTCTTGGCTATGTTATTGGCTATTTAGTTATTGGAACTGTTTTATTACCATTATACTACAGACTAAATCTAACCTCAATTTATACTTATTTAGAAGAACGCTTTGGGGCCTTTTCGTATAAAACAGGTGCCTCTTTTTTTTTAATTTCCAGAGTTGTAGGTGCCAGTTTCCGATTATATTTAGTAGCCAATGTTTTGCAAATAATCATCTTTGATGAAATAGGGGTTGCTTTTTGGCAAACCGTCACAATTACCATATTACTCATTTGGTTATATACATTTAAATCTGGTATAAAAACCATTATATGGACTGACACCTTACAAACTCTTTTTATGTTAGTCGCTGTTGGTGTTACCATATATTTTGTAAGTACTGATTTGGGCATAAGCAACGGAAACTTATTAAGTTATATTCTGGATAGTGATTTATCTAAAACCTTCTTTTTTGATGATTATAAAGCGGGAAATTATTTTTGGAAACAATTTATTTCTGGTGCATTTATAGCAATCGTAATGACCGGTTTAGACCAAGATATGATGCAAAAAAACTTAACCTGTAAATCACTTAAAGATGCTCAAAAAAACATGTTTTGGTTTACTATTGTACTTACAATTGTAAATTTTATCTTTTTAAGTTTAGGCCTTCTTTTAACTGTTTATGCACAGCAAAATGGCATAGATGCCCATAAGGATGATTTATTTCCGATTTTGGCAAAAAATCACTTAGGCATTGGAGTCTTATCGTTTTTTATTATTGGTCTCATAGCCGCCGCTTATAGCAGCGCAGACAGTGCTTTAACGGCTCTAACTACTTCTTTTAGTATTGATATTTTAAATATAGAAAAAAAATATAATCCTCAAGAGCAAGTAAGTATCAGAAAAAGAATTCATGTGTTCATTTCACTCATTTTAATTCTTGTAATAATCTCATTTAAATATCTAATAAAAGATGAAAGCGTCATCGCCAAATTATTTGTGTTTGCAGGTTATACTTATGGTCCTTTACTTGGTTTATATGCTTTTGGGCTCTTTACTAAATTAAAAGTTAAGGACAAACTAGTTCCAATAGTAGCTATACTCTCACCTATTTTGTCCTATTTCATTAGCATAAATAGCATCAAATGGTTTGGTTTTGAGTTTGGTTTTTTTATTTTAATCTTAAACGGTTTTTTAACTTTCTTAGGATTAATATTGATTAATAGAAAGCAAAACTAAAGTACAAGCCACTTCATAAGAAATATGATGAGCTGTTAAAATAGCATAAAATTCCGGATTCTCTGTTCCAGGATTAAAAATAACTCTCTTGGGCTTGAGTGAAACTATATAATCATAGTAAGATTGCTGTACTTTAGGATTTACATACAAAGTTACCGTATGAATATTTTGATAAAATTTTAATGTTGTATCAATAGGAATACCGGCCACTACACCAGGTTTCAATCCAAAAGCAACAACTTCAAATTGATCACTGACAAGCCTTTGCACGGCCATATAAGAATATTTGTCTGATTTTAAAGAGACTCCAAATACTAAGGTTTTTTTATTCATTTGTTAAAATATTGTTAACAATTCCAATGAGAGTAACAACTAACAAAATTAGTCGTCTCTAATTAAAGAACCTAATCAGTTCTAGTTAATTATTAAAACATCAAATCAATCAAAAAATGAAAAAGCTCGTACTCTTGTGCGCACTATTTTTTTGTGCCTTTACAAATGCTCAACCTTTAAACAACGAACCACGAACAGGTTCAATTTATGGAAAAATAATAGACGCTTCACTCAACAAACCTTTACCCTATGTAAATTTAATTATAATAAACGAAGCGAATGAAACCATCACTGGTAGTATTTCTTTGGATGACGGAACCTTTAATATTACAAAAATCCCTGAAGGGAAAGTCACCATAACTATTCAGTATATTGGCTTTAAAACTATTACAAAAATTATTAATGTCGGGGCGAAAACATATGACATTAATCTTGGTGATATTTTGATGGAAGAAGACATTGCCAATTTAGATGAAGTTACGGTCGTAGCAGAAATATCAACTATTCAACAAAAAGTTGATAGAAAAGTAATTACAGTTGGTAAGGATTTAACCACCTCTGGCCCTACAGCTTCCGACATTATGAATAATATTCCATCGGTGAGCGTCAATCAGCAAACAGGAAACATCAGTTTACGTGGCAATGAGAATGTACGTGTTATGGTTGATGGTAAATTATCAAACGTACCAGTGGCTCAATTGCTTAAACAAATACCTTCCACCTCCATTAAAAGTATTGAATTAATAACAAATCCTTCAGCCAAATATAATCCTGAAGGCATGAGTGGAATCATCAATATTATTTTGCATAAAAACACCAATATTGGATTTAATGGTAACCTCAATATCGGATTAACCAAAGAAATTAATGCCCGTTTTAATAGTTCTGTTGACTTAAATTACAGAAATGGAAAATTTAATCTTTTTGGAAACTATGGCAACAATATTGGGAATTCAGGGAATTATGGAAGAATTGCAAGATTAGATGACAACTCTGAACAATTATTTGATTTTAGGAACAACAATAAGTCTCATTTATATAAAGTTGGACTAGATTTTTATATGAATGATAACAACACGTTCTCCGTATTTACAAATCAAAACAAATATGATGGCAAAGGCTCAGGTTCAACGGGAGTTCAATATCTTAATCAACCATTCCAAGAACAAATATTTGATAATTCTAATGATAATTTATCGTCACAATATAATGGCATCTTCAATCATAAATTTGACAAAGAAGGTGAGAAATTGGATGTAGAAGTTGATTATAGCACATTTAAACAAGACGAAGTAGCCAATTTTGATTTCTATAATATTGTATTTCCACCAAACTATTCTGACTTTGTTAATACTAGACGAGATCAAACAGTTGCTAATATTGATTATGTAAATCCACTATCTGAAAAAACTAAATTAGAAGTAGGTTTAGAAGCAAGGTTATTTGAAACAAATATTGACTACAGTTCTACTGGTTTTTCCATAAATGAAAATCAAGATAATGTCATTAATAATGGCGATGAATATATTTTAACACCAAGCACCTATTTTACTTACAATAGAGATATTTACTCGGCTTATGCGACCTATAGCAAGTCCTTTGAAAAATGGACAGTTCAGGTTGGAGCTAGAGCAGAAACATTGAGCGAAGATGCCAATGCGATAAAAACTTATGAAAGTTCAAAAGAAGAAACACCTTTTGAAAATGATTATTTTCAAATATATCCGTCTGCCTTTTTCACCTTTTCTCCAAATGAAAAAAACTCATACCAGGCCAGTTTTAGCCGCCGAGTAGACCGGCCAGGTTTAGAACAAGTTAATCCTATTAGAGAATGGAGTACCCCATTAATTTCTTCTTACGGAAATCCAGAATTACAACCACAATTCACCAATTCTTTTGAAATTAACTATACTAGAAAATTAGAAAAAGGGAGCATAACCTCTGGAATTTTTTACAGAATAGTGGAAGATGAAATTAATAGAGTTTTATTTATTGACCGTTTGGATTTGAATAAAAGTATTTTAAGTTTTGATAATTTTAATAACACCGAAGCCTATGGCTTAGAGTTAAGTTCAAATTATAAACCAACAAGTTGGTGGAACTTCAATGCCAGTTTTGATTTATATTCAAGAAAACAGAAAGGCATTGTAGAGTCTTTGAATGCACCTATTGAAACTGCTACTCCAAATGATATTTTAATATCTACTATTGAAGTTGATAATGTGGTATGGAACTTTAGAGTATTTAATAATTTTAAAGCTACCAAAAAACTAAACCTATCCTTATTTGCAATGTATAGAGGAGAGGAAAAAGGATTGCAATTTAACAGAAAACCTATGTTTATGGTCAATACAGGTTTAAGATATAGTTTCTTGGAAGACAATAGAGCTACCTTTAGTTTTAATTACAATGACATCTTTAACACCATGAAATTTAAATTTGACGGTGACAGGCCTTTCCCGTCAGTTGGACAATTTAATTGGGAAAGTAACACCTGGAATATAGCTCTATCATATAGATTTGGTGGCGGAAAACATAGAGCGCTACAACGCAAAAACAGAGACAATAATGAAAAATCTGGGGGTGGTGGTTTTATATAAACAATATTTAATAACCTTCATAATAGTTGATGGTTAGTGTAATGTTTGGTTATTAAATAACAAAGTCCAGAGTAGAAATACTTTGGACTTTACATTTTTAAAATTCTAATTATTTAAGCAACAAACGTTAAAGTGTGTTAAAATTAATGCTTTAACACAACAAAAATAAAATCTCTTCGTTAAGATTATAGTACTATCTATTTCTTCAACGTAATATTTTTTTTAGAATTAGTCAGCTTAATAAAATTCAAAAACGTTAAAAGATAGTATTCCCAAAAAAATAGCGCTAAAACTCGAAATAACTTATTTCGAGTTTTTTTATGTGTTAAAAAAAGTTAAATCTATAATGACACACAATAAATATTAAAATTTTACGTCTTAGCAATAGTAACTTCTACTAGGTTAAAGTGTTAATGGGAGTTGGTTAATAGCAAAAAAAATCCGAAACGTAAAAATTTCGGATTTTTTACTTTTTAAAATATTACCATTTTATAATGGCGCTAGCCCAAGTAAAACCACTTCCAAAAGCCGCTAATACTACATGATCACCTTCTTTTATTTTTCCTTGTTCCCAAGCTTCAGTCAAAGCAATAATAACAGAAGCAGCTGTTGTATTACCATACTTCATAATATTATTGAAAACTTTATCATCACTCAATCCAAATTTCTTTTGAATAAATTGAGCGATTCTCAAATTAGCTTGATGTGGAATTAACATGTCAATATCATCTTTAGAAAGATTATTTTTTATTAAACCTTCCATGATAACTTCACTAAATCTTACCACAGCATGCTTAAATACAAAAGTACCATCCATATAAGGGAAATAGGAGATATCCTCCTCACCTGCTTCAATAATCTCTGGAACCCAATGCTTAATACTTGGAGACGCCACAATTAATTTATCAGCATATTTTCCTTCACTATGTAAATGTGTAGACAAAATACCTTTTGTAGTATCTTCTTCTCTTGACAACACGCAAGCCCCTGCTCCATCACCAAAAATAACGGTAACACCTCGTCCTCTGGTTGTTTTATCTAATCCATTACTGTGGTATTCAGCACCAATAACCAAAATATTTTTGTACATCCCTGTTTTAATAAACTGGTCTGCTACGGATAATGCATAAACAAAGCCAGAACACTGATTTCTAACATCTAAAGCACCAACAGTTGGCATATCTAACAAATCTTGAATTTGCACGCCACAGCCAGGGAAATAATAGTCAGGGCTTAAGGTTGCAAATACAATAAAATCAATATCATCCTTAGTTAAACCAGCACGCTCAATAGCAATTTTTGCTGCCTTGGCGCCCATAACAGAAGAAGTGTCATCACTTCCTTCTGGAATCCATCGACGCTCTTGAATACCAGTTCTTTCCTGTATCCATTCATCACTTGTATCCATAAACTTGGATAAATCATCATTGGTAACTACGTTATCAGGAACGTATTTGCCTAAACCTGTAATCTTAGAATTATACATAATTAGCTTAATTTATAAAGCAAAGTACAAAATTAAAACTTTATTGTACAATCATTAAAACACCTTTTTGACATTTTATTTCTATTTAAAACTGTGTCAGTTTGTCACCTTTTGACTCTTGGTACTTTTTTTGTCTATAACAGAGTCATATTAATAAACATAATTAAAACTTATATAACATGACAAAAGGAAATATTAATGTATCAGTTGAAAATATTTTTCCACTTATTAAAAAATTCCTGTATAGTGATCACGAAATCTTTTTACGTGAGTTAATTAGTAATGCTACAGATGCCACTTTAAAATTAAAACATTTAACAAGTGTTGGTGATGCTAAAGTTGAATATGGCGCTCCTTTAATTGAAATTAAGGTTGATAAGAAAGGTAAAAAATTACACATTATTGATCAGGGTTTAGGTATGACCGCTGAAGAAGTTGAAAAATACATCAACCAGATTGCATTTTCTGGAGCCGAAGAGTTTTTAGACAAATATAAAGACTCTGCTAAAGATTCTGGAATTATTGGTCATTTTGGCCTTGGCTTTTACTCAGCCTTTATGGTAGCTAAAAAAGTTGAGATTATCACTAAATCTTATACAGATGCTCCAGCTGCACATTGGACCTGTGATGGAAGTCCAGAATTTAGTCTTACTGAATCTAAAAAAACAAAAAGAGGGACTGAAATTATTCTTCACATCGCGGATGATTCTACAGAATTTTTGGAAGAAGCAAGAATTCGTGGGCTGCTTTTAAAATATAACAAGTTTATGCCTATTCCAATTAAATTTGGAACTAAGGAAATCAATGACCCTGATTTTACTCCTAAAACAACCAAGGATAAAGATGGTAAAGAAACTACTGAACCTCACAAAAAAATAACGGTTGATAACATAATTAATAATCCCAATCCTGCATGGACTAAACAACCGGCAGATTTAAAAGATGAAGATTATAAAGACTTTTACAGAGAATTGTATCCAATGCAATTTGAAGAGCCTTTATTCAACATCCATTTGAATGTTGATTACCCATTCCATTTAACAGGAATTTTATATTTCCCTAAAATGACGAATGAATTAAACATTCAAAAAGATAAAATTCAACTATACCAAAATCAGGTTTATGTAACGGATAATGTTGAAGGAATAGTGCCTGAATTTTTAACTATGTTGCGCGGTGTCATAGATTCGCCAGACATTCCTTTGAATGTTTCAAGAAGTTATTTACAAGCTGATGGTGCTGTTAAAAAAATATCGTCATATATCACGAGAAAAGTAGCTGATAAATTAAAATCTCTTTTCACTAGTAATAGAGAGGATTTTGAAGCTAAGTGGAATGATATAAAGATTGTCATTGAATATGGCATGCTTTCTGAAGAAAAATTCTTTGAAAAAGCAGATGCTTTCGCCTTGTACCCAACGGTTGATAATAAGTACTATACTTATGAAGAGTTATATAATAAAACTAAAGCGAACCAAACTGACAAAGATGGTAAACTGATTATTTTATATGCTTCCAATAAAGATGCTCAACATAGTTATATTGACTCGGCAAAAGCAAAAGGATATGAAGTCCTGCTTTTAGATTCGCCTATTGTATCACACTTAATGCAAAAATTAGAAAGTACTAAAGAAAATATTACTTTCTCTCGTGTTGATGCAGACAATATTGATAAATTAATTAGGAAAGACGATACTAAAATTTCTAAACTATCTGATGAGCAAAAAACAGAGTTAGAAACTGTTCTTAAAGAAGTCATTCCATCAGAAAAATTCATGGTACAACTAGAACCTATGGATAGTGACGCCACGCCTTTCATGATTACACAGCCAGAATTTATGCGCCGTATGAAAGAAATGCAGGCAACTGGCGGCGGTGGTATGTTTGGCATGGGTAATTTCCCCGAAATGTATAACCTGGTGGTAAATATAAACTCTGCTTTAGTCTCAGAAATTCTTGAAACAAAAACAAAAAAGAAGCAAGAACGACTGATAAATCAAAGTTTAGATTTAGCAAGGCTATCTCAAGGATTGTTAAAAGGTGAAGAACTCACCAACTTTATCAAACGTAGTTACGAAATGATAAAGTAAGAAGATTTTTGTTTTGTATTTTATCGAAAAATACAGATAACAAAAACAAACTTACAAAATTATTTAGCGAAGCTAAATGATAAAATAGTTATTGATCTAAATATATACCTCGACTGCGTCGAGTTAAATCATATTAAAACCACTTATTACTCAATTCCTATTAGTATTAAAGTGGTTTTTTTATTTTTTAACTTTATAAAGTATAAATAAATAGATTTTATAAAATATGAATGTACAAAATCAAAATACAATACAAGCTTCAAATAATCCAGCTTTAGTCTCCATTATTATTTGTACCTACAATAGAGCCAATTATTTAAACAAATGCATATCGAGCATTTTAGCACAAACTAATCAACAATGGGAATTAATAATTGTGGATGATGGTAGTGATGACCATACTTTTAACATTGTAAATACTTATATTCAAGAATATTCAAACATAAGATATGTAAAACATAAAAATTTAAAACTTGCTTTATCAAGAAACGTCGGACTACTTTTAGCAACAGGGAAATATATTACATTTTTAGATAGTGATGATACATATAAAGAAAACCATATAGAAAGTCGGTTAGATTTCATGAAAAGAAATAGTGAAGTTGATTTAATTTATGGAGGTGTTGATTTACAAGAAGAAATATTTGTAACAGACTATTATAAAGATTCCCTTTTAATTAATGTAAAAGACTGTGTGTTAGGTTCAACTTTTTTTGGAAAAAGAAATGTTTTTATTGACCTTGGTGGTTTTGATAACCTAACCTATGGTGAAGATACAGAGTTTTTAGAAAGAGCTTCTAAAATATTTACAACCAAAAAAATAACGCATCCACAAACTTATATTTATACGCGAGCCAATGACAGTATCACTATTAAAAAAGAGCTCGAAAAAAATCATG
Organism: Yeosuana sp.; assembly: GCA_036525815.1. Lineage (GTDB taxonomy): Bacteria > Bacteroidota > Bacteroidia > Flavobacteriales > Flavobacteriaceae > Yeosuana. The sequence goes on from DATCZQ010000002.1 coordinate 16,984, forward strand.
ACACCCTAATTTAATCACTTTTAAAATTAAAACGTGATTTATATTTCAGTTTTTTTGAAAAATTGCAGTATAAAATAATAATAGTAAATTCGTAAAATTAGTTTGGAATTATTTATATAACAACCTCATATTTAACGGAACTTTAAAAATGATGAAACGCCTGTCTTTTGTATGTCTTTTTTTTATCAGCTTTATGTTGGTTTCACAAACCAATTCAAGTTTAAAAACTGATAGCATCAGTAATAACATTAGAACCAATCGTATTATAGATAGTTTAAATCATAATGATGGTCCATATATGTTTATTGATAAAGAGAAGATAATTGAAAAAAATATTGTCAATGGTAATGTAGAGACTAAAATATTAGAATTAAATACAATAAATACGGAATTTGAATATGACTTATTTATATACCATAATGTTCCCAAAATTGCCGTTATAAGTGATGTTCACGGCCAGTACGATTTAACTTTTAAAATTTTAAAAAACAACCATATCATTGACGAACACTTAAATTGGGTATTTGGCAAAGGGCATTTGGTTATTGTTGGTGATATTTTTGACAGAGGCCCTAAAACAACTGAATTATTATGGCTTGTTTATAATCTTGAAAAACAAGCTGAACATAATGGTGGAAAAGTACATTTTATTTTGGGCAACCATGAGTTTATGGTCATGCAAAATGATTTAAGATATATTAATAAAAAATATTGGTTAACCTCTAAACTATTAAACACACCTTATAATGAACTTTATGGAAAGGAAACAGTACTTGGAAGGTGGTTACGATCAAAGAATACCATACTAAAAATAGATGACAATTTATTTTTACATGCGGGTATTTCTGAAGTATTTATTTCCAATGGATTTAGTTTGGAAGAAACGAATCAAAAAATGAGACAATCACTATTTGAAGACGACAGTGAACCTATGTGGCATACGTTATATGACAAATATTATGACAATAACGGTCCTATTTGGTATCGTGGTTATTTTAGTGCGGATTTTAAAAAAAGTGACATCAACAAATTATTAAGAAAACTTGATGTAAATCATGTTATAGTTGGGCATACTTCACAAAAACAAATTGAATCTTTATTTCACAATAAAATATTAGCTGTCGATTCAAGTATCAAAAATGGTGTTTATGGAGAAATGCTTTTTATTGAAAACGGAACATATTACCGCCATACTATGGAAGGATATATTATTGAATTGCACTAGTTTTCTTAAACTTCAAATTTAGCCTTATTCATTTCTGGCCTGATCTAAAATTTCATTTTTATAACTGTTATCATTAACTATAATTTCAAAAAAACTTAGTATATATTCCTTAGCAATTGAAAAAGCCCTTGGGTCTTTAAAATAGCTGGCATGAGCATCTAAAATTGTCAGCATTTCTGTTCTATTAGCCAAAAACTCCTGCCTTACTTGGTCAAAAATAGTTTTATCTCTAATAAATCCTCTGTATTTTCTATCAGTAACTGAAGTAGTTCCTATGCTTTCTCCTTGAATCTGAGATACCACTGCATAACTAGCATTGACAAATCCAGCCATATCAAAATCATAAGGAATAGGTGTCAATTTATTATCTATATAAAGGATTTTGACATTATGTTGATAGGCCTGAGAAAAATCAGTATTACCTATCATAAATTGAAAAAATGCATGGCGCACTGAAGTCAAATCATCCTGATTTAAGGGGTGTATAGATCTTTCATAAACTTTTCCATCCACTCTCTTTGCTAAGGTTTTATCATCTTCAATAAAAAACCCCTTTAACAGATGCGCTTTGGTCTTATTATTTTTTATTTGTTCAAGATCAATATCAACTATTCTGGTTTTAAAATGATATGGAGAAACAATCTCAAATAATTTATAGACTAAATATTCTTTAATCACATTATCATCATTATCACTTTTAAGTAAACAGGGCAAAACAGCTTTAAAGGTATTATTCCCTTCAAAGGGTGTCTTATTTGAAACTGATTTTTTTATTTTAATTTTTAAAGGCGTGAAATAACAATTTTTAAGTCTATAATTCCCTCTTGCCCTTAACTCAACCGGCAGACTCTCCCAAGAACCATCATTAAGTTGATAAGATAAATTAGAATCTATATAAGTAGAATCATTGGTTTCCTTTTTAATTTTATTTATTGAATAAGATAATTTTATGGGTAAAATCTTGTCATCTGAAAAAACTCCTAAATTCACATTAGTAACATCTGTTTTTAAGGACCCTTGGGAATACGTATTATTGAAAATAAATATTGATATTAAAACGAGGAAATATCCTATTTGCTTTTTCATATTAATACATTAACTTTATCAAATATAATAATTTAAAAATAGCATATCAGACAATATTTTTCCATAATAAATTTCAGGACTTATCTAGCTTTGATAATTGCATTTACGGTGACTTATTTTTTCTGTAGATACCATATTAGCTTTGATTTAGATTTGACACTCTTAAGTATTGCCATCATATTCCCGTTGGTTTTTACTATTAGGGGATCATTTAGACGCAGGGAAAATGCTTTGGAACATTTGAGTGATTTTAGAAGCTCACTTAAAACATTGCATTATTTTTTTATGGGTCATGAACGTTTATCCATAGGAGATAAAAATGAAATTCAAAAAATATTACTTGAAATAAACACGGATACTTTAGCTCATTTAAGAAATAAAAATTGCACTATTAAAGAACTTGATGACATTGTGGACAAAGTATATCAGTTCACAGTTGATAAAAAAGAATTCATGACCAGAAATTTACGTGATAAAGTATTTCGGTTTTTGAAAGATCTTCATGAGTCTATAGAAAATGTCTATGCCATTCACACTCACAGAACACCCATAAGTTTAAAAGCCTATTGTCAGATTTTTATATATGTTTTCCCGTTTATTTATGCACCAACCATTATTTATAGTATTGGTCCAAATAATTCAACTTGGATTACTTATTTTATTGTTTTACTTACTGAGTTTATTTTAATTTCTCTTTACAATATTCAAAACCAATTGGAATATCCTTTTGACAATGTTGGTATGGATGACATTAATCTTGATAATTTCAAAATTCATCGGTAATCCGCAAGCTCCTTTGAATACTAGGTAACATGCAAATCATATCTGTAAACATAGCGCAACCAAACATCATTAACTGGAATGGGAAAGAAGTTGTTACCGGCATTTTTAAAAAGCCAATAAATCAACCTGTTTTTTTAGGGAAGCATGATGTAAAAGGTGATGAAGTCACTGATAGAATACATCATGGTGGTGAATATAAGGCATGCTATATGTTTTCAGCTGACCAATACCCTTATTGGAAAAATCGGTATCCGCATTTAAATTGGCAATATGGTATGCTGGGTGAAAACCTGACTGTTTCTGGTTTTGATGAATCCCAAATTATGATTGGTAGTATTTACAAAATAGGAAATGCCATAATCCAAATTACACAACCCAGAGAACCTTGCTTTAAATTCGGGGTCAAATTTGGCACCCAAGAAGTGCTGAAACAATTTATTGATCATGGTTATCCAGGAACTTATGTACGTGTTTTGGAAGAAGGATTGGTGAAAACTGACGATACTTTTAAACTCATTGAATATGCGAAAGACAGCCTTTCCGTTTATGATTTTTTCAATTTACTTTATTCAAATGAAAAAAATCAGGAGCTTTTAAAGATTGCCATTAAAAATGAAGCGATTCCTATAAAGAAAAGGTTAAAATTGAAAGCATTTCTTAATTAATCAAGTTGATTAGATGCACTTAATTTTATCAATCCAACTCATAAACTTTTGAGCTATCTTTGTTTCAAATAACACTGTTGTATTTTGAAAGACCTTTTACTTATTACACCTCCTTTCACTCAATTAAACACACCATACCCTGCAACTGCCTATTTAAAAGGATTTCTAAACACAAAAAACATCAGTGCCTTTCAAATGGATTTAGGTATGGAAGTGATTTTAGAATTATTTTCAAAAAAAAATTTTCAAGACGTTTTTTCATTGGCATTAAAAACGCATACTATTCAATCTGAAAATGCTCAAAGAATTTACGCATTAAAAGACAGTTACCTAAAACCATTAGATGATGTCATCGCTTTTCTTCAAGGGAAAAATGCCACTTTTGCCAGACAAATTTGTACCCATAATTTTTTACCGCAAGCCTCACGCTTTCAGCAATTAGATGATTTAGACTGGGCTTTTGGTACCATGGGCATTCAAGATAAAGCTAAACATTTAGCCACCCTATTTCTTGAAGATTTATCGGACTTTATCGTAGAATGTGTTGATGAAAATTTTGGATTTAGCCGGTACGCGGAGCGTTTAGGACAAAGTGCCAACTCCTTTGATGAACTATATACCTATTTGCAACAAGAACTAACTTTTATAGATACTCTTACATTAAATATTCTTGAAGAAAGACTTCAAGAAATAAATCCTAAAATGGTTTGTTTTTCGGTGCCCTTTCCTGGAAATTTATATAGTGCCTTTCGTTGCGCACAATTTATTAAGACCAACTATCCAAAGATTAAAATAGCTATGGGCGGTGGTTTCCCAAATACTGAATTACGTTCGGTTTCTGATGTACGGGTGTTTGACTTTTTTGATTTTATTACCCTTGATGATGGCGAGTTGCCCATAGAGTTGTTACATCAATCGATTTCAAATCCAAAGGTAAATGAATTTAAAAGAACCTTGCTTTTAGAGAATGGTCAAGTTAATTATAAAAATACCACATCAAGGTTAGACTATAAACAAACAGCCGTTGGAACCCCGGATTATTCTGATTTGTTACTAGACCAGTATATTTCTGTCATTGAAATAGCCAACCCCATGCATAGTCTTTGGAGTGACGGCCGCTGGAATAAACTCACCATGGCTCATGGCTGCTATTGGGGCAAGTGCACTTTTTGCGATATTTCCTTAGACTATATAAAACTTTATGAGCCAATAGCTGCAACCCTTTTAGTAGACAGGATGGAAAAGCTCATTGAACAAACAGGGGAAACAGGATTCCATTTTGTTGATGAAGCAGCGCCACCTTCTTTAATGAAAGCTTTGGCACTTGAGATTTTAAAACGTCAGATAACAGTAACCTGGTGGACTAATATTAGATTTGAAAAGAACTTTACTAAAGACCTTTGTGTATTGCTAAAAGCATCAGGTTGTATTGCTGTTTCTGGTGGCCTGGAAGTGGCTTCAGATAGATTATTAGCTTTGATAGATAAAGGTGTTACCGTTGAACAAGTAGCTCAGGTTACCAGAAACTTTACTGAGGCAAACGTCATGGTCCATGCCTATTTAATGTATGGCTACCCTACACAAACAATTCAGGAAACAATGGACAGTTTGGAAATGGTCCGACAACTTTTTGAGATAGGTGTATTACAATCAGGTTTCTGGCATCAATTTGCCTTAACGGCACATAGTCCAATAGGTTTAAACCCATCAGATTATGGCGTTAAACCAAACTATAAAGACATCTCATTCGCCAATAATGATATTGATTTTATTGACCAAACAGGAATTGATCATAACCAGTTTAGTTTTGGACTGAAAAAATCGTTATACAATTTCATGCATGGCATTGGGTTTGATTTACCCCTTCAAGACTGGTTTGATTTTAAAGTTCCTAAAACCAATATAAAACCAGATTATATTTATAATTGTCTAGAAACTAATATAGATTTCACTTTAAAGCTAACAGCAAAAGTAGTCTGGTTAGGCAGTACACCAAAAGTAAATTCTCAGACCAAAACTAAAAAAGGAAAAACTATTGAATTGCTTAAATTGACATTTTATGACAAGTCAGATAATATTCAAATTACTCTAGAAAAAGACCATGGTTTATGGTTTTTGAATACTCTTGAAACGCTATCACCAATTTATAACAGACAACATACTTTTGCGGATTTAAAAACCCAGTTTGAAACTCAGTTTGAAAATTTTGAATTGTTTTGGTTTTCAAAACCTATTACGGTTTTAAGAGAACATGGATTATTGATTTTGTAATAGAAAGGATCTAACTTTATAAGAAATTTCAACTAAACAATTTCTTATGACCAATTCAATTTTAAACTCGTAATCGATTGAGGTCCAATTATTTTTTTGTAAATTGACTATTCTAAACTGAATTCAGTTAGTTTTTATTTGTGTGATGGATGATATTTTTCTAAATAATATCAGGCAATCCATACTGAAACATATTAAAGAGGAAAGATTTAGCATTAATCAGTTAGCCTCTGAAATAGGTTTGAGCAGGTCACAATTATTGCGAAAAATTAAATCCTTAACAGGTAAATCAGCCAGTCATTTAATTCGGAAAACACGCTTAGAAGAAGCGGCTAAATTAATTAAGAATTCTGATTACACAGCGTCTGAAATCTCGTATCTGGTAGGATTTAGCAGCCCCTCCTATTTTAGCAAGTGTTTTCTTGATCGTTTTGGTCTTACACCGGGAGAATTTAAAAATCAAGGCGGTGATATAATTAACAGTATAACAAACCTCGAGGTTACCCAAAAAGTTAATCAAAAAAAGTTCAGTCAATTATTTTATACAATACCCGTAATTATTATTGCTGTTGTTGGTTACTTCTTATATAGTAATTCAATCAACCAACTAAAAGAAACAAAACTTCAGTCAGCTTCAATTGCCATACTTCCATTTTTAAATCTATCAGATAATGAAGACCAAGAGTACTTTGTAGATGGAATTACGGAAGCCATAACATTAGAGTTATCAAAATTTGACGCTTTAAGGGTTATATCAAGAACTTCTTCGATGAGCTATAAAGGAGGTGTTAAACTTTCGAGTGATATTGCGAATGAGCTTAATGTAGATTATTTATTAGAAGGTTCCGTTTTATTTGGTGGGGACAGCATCAAAGTAACCGTTCAACTTATAAAGCCTTTCCCTGAGGAAAAACACATCTGGCAAGAAAGTTACCATCAGAAGTACGAAAATATTTTACAACTTGTCAGCAGCGTATCAAACCAAATTTCGAAAGCCATTAATGCAAAAGTTTCGCCAATTGATTTAGTACTACCTAATATGTATAAAGTTAATACTGAATCTTACACCTATTACTTAAAAGGACGTCATTTATGGAATCAACAATCTGATAAAACCATGATTAGTTGCATAGAGAACTTGCAAAAATCGATCAAGCTGGATTCAAGCTTTGCACCTGCCCATGTAACACTAGCCGAGGCCTATATAACTTTAAATAAATTCATAAACAATAACGAAGAAAAGCCTCTAAACAGAGAAAAAAGTAGGAACGCCATCAAAAAGGCTTTAGAACTGGATAATAACTTAGCTGCAGCTTATATTACCAAAGGGAATATCTTTGGGAAATGTGACTGGAATTGGGAGGAGATGAAAAACTTGGTGGAAAAAGGCCTGAAATTAGACCCCAACAATGCATATGGACATAAGTTGCTATCTGATTATTATTTGTTGAATAATAATTTTGATATGGCCATAAAGGAAGCATTGGTTGCTGAAAAACTCGATCCAATGAATCCATATATAGGAACTTGGGTTGGTGTGATTTATAGCATGGCCAACGATTATGAACAATCCATAAAACAATACCACAAAGTGCTGGAAATTTTTCCAAATTATGGAAGCGTTTTAAGCGAATTAGGATTCGTTCATTATCTTAATGGTCAAATAAATGATTCTAAGAACTCCTTTATAAAATTACAAGAAATTCGAGGCAACTATGAAATGGTTACGGCATATAAAGAAGAGCCCATGGAAAATGTTTTTAGATTCTGGCTTGCGGGAGTCAAGGCAGAAGAGCCAAAGTATTGTTCGTACCCTATTTTAACGGCACAAGTCCACATGCTGTTGGATGAAAAAGAAGAGGCTCTGGAATATTTGGAAATTGCTTATAAATATCGCTTTGAATATTTACCTACAATGTTATTTAGACCTGAGTTCAAAAACCTACATATAGAACCCAGATTTAAATGGCTGGTATATAAAACGGGGGTAACAATGAATAATAATTACCTTATTAAACCATTTGACACTAATTTTAAAGATTAACACTTTCTCTCCCATTTTAAATAATTAAATGCCTCATAATTACAACAATTACATCAAAAAATATAAGACTTTGTTAGACCAATGATACCTTACAAGCGGCCTTGTTTTTTAATTTTAGAGAATAAACTTTAAATATTACAATTATGAAAAATTTAAAATTATTAATGACAAGTCTTGTTGTTTCTTGTTTTTTTATTACAACAAATGTAAATGCTCAGGGAAATTCTTCTCAAGTTGATTTTGGAGAATATTCCTTTTACTGCCCGTGTGCTGAAGAAGTGCTAACATTACCGCTAATATGGCATGAAATTGAGAATAATAACTTATATCACTCAAATATGAAAGTTGAGGCTGTTGGAGAAACCACTGGTGATAAATATGTATTCAAGGAAATATATAAATATAATTTTAATGGTAACCAAATGCGAGTTTTTAATATTACAAAAAATGGTAAAAAAATAAGAACCGATTATTGGATGTATAAAGATGGCATTTGGATACAGTTGAAATACTACTGCGCATCTGGACTCATTTAAATTCATTTATTTTATTAAAAAAGAATAATTAATATTGAATAGCTAAATTTTGTATCGCTCTTATATTCATTTCTTATTTAACTTAAGTTTTGTCAATGAATATAAGAGCGATATATATCAACTCCAATCAGACTTACTTTTTGAAACTAAAAAATGAATCATTCTTTTATATGCAAAGGATTCTTGCTTTTATTAATTCTAAATTCTACGATTCTATGGTCTCAAAATATTACAGGTAAAATAGTTGACACTAATAATAATCCATTGGAATATGCTGCTATTGCAATTATAAACCCTATAGATTCAACATTAATAAGCTTTGGGAGTTCTAGTAAAAATGGCGAATATAAATTAACTGAAATATCTAAAGGCAAAAGCATATTTCAGGTTCATTTAGTTGGTTTTAAAACCTATCAAACAAGCATTGATTTTCAAAAAAAAACCATCCATATGGAAGTTATCGTATTAAAAACTGCAACTGAATTGGAGGAGGTTGTTGTAAATACCATGATCCCCATTTCCATAAAAAAAGATACAATAAGCTATACGGCAAAGGCATTTAAAATTAACATGGATGACACCGTTGAAGATTTGTTAAAAAAATTACCCGGCATAGAAGTAGATGCCTCAGGAAATATTACGGCTCAAGGTGAAGAGATAAAAATGGTATATGTTGATGGTAAGGCTTTTTTTAGCGGGGACGCCACCATCGCAACAAAAAACCTTTCGGCTGATGCCATTAAAAGGGTTGAAATTATTGATGAAAAAAGTGAAAAAGCTAGAGTTACCGGACTAGATGATGATGAACAGCAAAAAGTAATTAATTTAGAGCTAAAAGATGTCAATAAAATAAAGGGGTTTGGAAAAATCAATGGGGGATATGGCTCTGACAATCGCTTTATTAGCAGCTTAAATTATAATAAAATTAGGTCTAAAACACAAGTATCGATGATTGGCAATTACAATAATGTGAATAGTTCAGGTTCAGATATTTCAGAAATAATGACTTATAGTGGTATGGGAGGCATAGGTTCTCAAGATTCTAACCCTGGCTATTTAACAACAGGAATTGGTGGTTTAAATTTGGGCTATGAATTCAAAAAAAATCAAAATTTCAATTCGGATTATTTTTATAACTATACCAAAGCTACATCGGGAGATATTCGTACTGTAAGAACTGAATTTATTGGTGATGAAAAAATACTTTCCGAAAATAAAAACAGCAATGAAAATAGTTCAAATAATCATTCTGTAAATTTTGGTTATGGAGACCGGTCAAATAAATTAAGTAATCTCTATTTCAGAGGCTCCATAAAGACAAGTACTAATAGGGCTATTGCACTGAATTTTTTGGACAAATATAACGGAGCCAATGAATTGGATCTGCAGAGCCTCAGTAATTCAACTACTAAAAATAATAATGATTTAGGAAACCTGTCGGTGCAATATGTAAAAAGGATTAATACAAAAAATAAGCGCAATTTTTCACTAGCAACCAATGTAAATTCAGTAAAAAGTAAAAGTGCTGGCACTAATAATGAATTAAATAAATTTAACATGGCTGATCCTATAAATACCTATGAATCCAATCAGGAAATAAAGAGAATTCAGAATATCAACAACCTGAATTTCGGATTCAGTTTGAATTATACGGAACCATTAAGCAGCAAGCATTATCTGGAATTTAGTGGAAAAATAAACTATAAAACTTCTGAGGATAAGTTAGATCAGTCCAAATATATAAACGGTATTGTTCAAGACCCTTTTATATATCACTCCTATTACCGAAATACTGATAAAAAAAAAGGGTTGTTTTATCGATTTAATAGTGGAAAATTTAATTTTTTTGCCGGTATTATGATGATTTCTCAAACTTTAGATTTTGGGCTTAAAAATCAGGAAGAATATACAAATAAGTACGAAAACTTTAATCCAGAAATAAGTTTTACCTATCGCCCAAAAAGAGGTCGGATGCTTCGTTTTAATGCTATAAAATCAAACAATATTCCGAATTCAACGCATATATTACCCGTTGTTAATGATTTCAATCCGCTTTATATTAAAAGAGGAAACCCTAATTTAACACCGGATAATAATTATTCATTTTCCGGATCATATGTCAATCATAATTTCACAACAGGGCTTAATTTTTATACACAAATCAATTATAAATATATAACCAATACAATTGCTAATTCTGAATTCACAAATGACTTGGGTATTCGTACAACAACCTATGTGAATTCTGGAGATCGAGATAATTTAAATTTAAATATAAACTTAGGAAAAAGAGTGAAATCGCTTGGATTAAGATTTAACATCAATGTAACGGGAGACTATAATGATTATTTGTCCGTGATCAATGGAAACACGAATGAAACCATAGCTAAAAATGGAGGTCTGAGCATTACTCTTGAAAACAATAAAAAAGAAACTATTGACGCGGCCATTGGTGCTGCCTGGGATAAAAATCAAACCACATTTATGGCTGTTATAAATGCAGATAGAGAGTATTTTCAACAAACATATTTCACAAACATTGATTGGAATATTACAGAAAGACTTAATATAAAAACCCAGTTTAAATATGATCTTTATACAGATTCCAATTTTGGCACAGATCAATCAATCCCCATTTGGAATGCATTCGTTTCCTATGCATTCTTCAATTCAAAAAGAATGCATATCATGTTAACTGCACTGGATATTTTAAACAAAAACAGGGGTGTTGAAAGGAGTAGTGCAGATAACTATTTTGAAGAATCGCAGATGGAAGTATTGTCAAATTATTTTATGTTTAGTTTAACCTATAATTTGAATAATAATTAGGTATAATTTAAGTAGAGATTTTAATTAAAAATATTGCGTTTACTTTTTTTAATGATTTTTAACTACTTCTAAAAAACGATCTGTTAATTAAATTTAGGTAAATTCATTTTCGGGATATCTTTGTGCAAATCATCACGCATGTTTTTATAAAGACTAAGCATTGAACAAACTTCTCTAAACCAAATTATAAAACCAAACTTCTGTACAATAAAAATGGAGTTATATGTGTGATACTAAATAATTTCTTCAACTTGTATTTTAATGTTTGCCGAAATTTTTTCAATTGGTAAATCATTAGCGTCAAACCCAAAAGGTTCTTCAATTTCTTCGGCAATTAACTCCAAACTTGTTAAAACATAAAAAATAAAAACAACCACCGGTATGGCATAATAACCCAAGTTAAATACATACCCAAACGGTAAGGTCATAACATAAAAAAAGATGAATTTTTTTATAAAGGCACTATATGAATATGGAATTGGTGTATTTTTAATTCGCTCGCAAGCACCACAAATATCTGTAAACGACTGTATTTCATTATTTAAAATTATAAGTTGGTCGCCCGAGATTTTTTTCTGCTCATGTAAATCGTTAATCTTTTGGAAAATCATTGTAGCAACTTGGTTTGGCCAATGTTTATGGTGGTCTAAATCTATTCCCTCATAAAGCACCAAACTTGTTTCCACATCGGTTAAATGCTTTGACAAAATAGAGGCATAACCTGGTATCAATTTTCTAAAATACATCCTATCATGTTCTTCTTTTAAAATAACACTTAGTTTAATAGTAAAATTTCTACTGGTATTTACCAATGAACCCCACAATTTTCTGCCTTCCCACCAACGATCATAAGCTGTATTAGTCCTAAACACTAACAGCAAGGAAATTACAAAACCCAACATATTGTGCATCATAGTAATATTTGACAATGGATCCTTTTCGGATATTTTCCAATAAATAAGTTCCAAATAACACACGGCAAACGTATAAATTCCGATAAAAATCATCATGGGTATGAGTTTCCTAAACGTATCCGATTTATGGAATCTAAAAATAAAAGTAATCCAACCTTTAGGTTTGTATCGTATCATTAATAATGGTTTTAATAATTAATTTGAGACGTAAATTTAAATAATGTTTTATTTAGATTTTTTAAAAGTAATAAAAATTGGCCGTATAAGTTTTGTTTACCTTTGTAACAAATTATAATACATGTCATTTAAAGACTTACAACTTAACAAACCCATTTTAAGAGCGGTTGCTGAAGCTGGTTATGATAATCCAACTTTAGTACAAGAACAAACCATTCCATTGGTTCTTGCTAAAAAAGATGTTGTTTGTACCGCACAAACAGGAACCGGTAAAACGGCAGCTTTTGCATTACCTATCATTCAATTATTATTCGATAGGCAAGATGCCCCTAAAAAAGGAAAAAAAATAAAAGCATTAGTAGTAAGCCCTACCAGGGAATTGGCCGTTCAAATAGGCGAAAATTTTAAAACTTATGGTTCTTACTGTAATTTAAGAAGCACCGTGGTTTTTGGAGGGACCAGTATAGAACCACAAATTGATGTACTTACTAAAGGTGTAGATATTTTGGTTGCTACTCCAGGAAGGCTCTTAGATTTACACAAACAAGATATCATTAATTTAGACTATATAGAAACTCTTGTACTTGATGAAGCCGATTTGATGCTGGACATGGGTTTTATAGACGATATTAAAAAAATTGAGCGTTTGTGTCCTAATGATAAGCAAATTTTATTGTTTTCTGCTACCATGCCTTTTAAAGTAGAACAACTCGCTAATACTATTTTAAAAACGCCTGAACGCGTAGAAGTAACGCCTACCTCATCAGCAGCAAAAAATGTAAGTCAGGTGCTATATTATGTTCCAAAACGCAATAAAATAGAATTGTGTTTACATCTTTTACGTAATACGATTAAAGGATCTATTTTAATTTTTAGACGGACTAAATTTGGTGTAGATAAGTTAGAACAAACTTTAGTAAAAAACGGTTATAAAGTTGAAACTATTCATGGTGATAAAGCACAAAATTTAAGACATGATGCTTTAAATAAGTTTAAAAACGGCTATGTGAATATATTAATTGCTACTGATGTTGCAGCGCGTGGTATTGACATTAATGAACTTGATGCCGTAGTAAATTTTGACATGCCAAACGTTCCTGAAACCTATGTTCATAGAATTGGCAGAACAGGTCGGGCCGAAAGTTTTGGGAAGTCCTATTCTTTGTGCTCAGAAGATGAAAAATCGTATGTAAAACTCATTGAGCAATTGATAAATATTCAAATTCCAGTGGAACATAATCATCCCTATCCGTTAGATCCAAAAGCAAAACCACAGATTCATAAATCTAAAAAAACAGGAAGTAAGCATAAAAAAGGACGTAAAAGCGAAGGCTCCAAAAAGAACAAGAAGCGCTGGTATTAATTTCTGTTTTTAATTATACTTCCAATCGTTTATCCATATGATGTTTTAAAATAGGAATTTGAATAAAAAGCATAACGGTTAATAATATACAGGCATATAAAGTAGTTCGTGAAAAATGCAAACCAGAGAATATGTTAGAGATACTAAACTTTGGTAAAATTTCAAAATTATATTTTTCCAGTAAACCATCTGTTACTACTGAATCATTAAATGACAAATAGGCAATTAACCCCAACATACTAATAAAAATGCCATACCAGATCCATTTTGAAATCAGCGGTTTATAAACCGTTACCTTATTAGTTTTAATCTTTAAAACCTGAGACATCACTTGAGCTGTAAAATCAAATGAAGGGGATTCTAAAGTGGTTTCCTTCATCATTTTATCTATCAATTTCTCTATTTCTTTATCTGCTTTAGCTTTCATAATATTCAATTATTTCTGGTTCTAATCGCTCCCTTAAAATAGTGGTCAACTTTTTTCTGCTTCTAAAGAGCTTCACTTTTACATTATTTGCGGTTAATCCTATTACTTTGGCAATTTCCTCTAAAGATTGTTCCTCAAAATAAAATAAGGTTAACAAAAAAGCATCATCACTTGGTAATAGATTAATACAATCTTGAATAGCCTTTTCACGCTCTTCATCTTCCATCTTGTCTAGGGCATTATCAATACTTTTTATTTGATTTGTATTAAAATCATCAATTGAAACCACTTGCTGTTCCCTTTTTGTTTTTTTTAATCTATCCAAACAGGTGTTATAAGTCACTTTATAAATCCATGTTGAAAATTTAGAATCGCCTTTAAATTGACTTAATGATTTAAATACTTTTATAAAAGTATCTTGTGCAACTTCCTCTGCTTCTTCCCTATTCTTAACCATTTTCAACGCTAATGAAAATACCAAATCCTTATAGCGGTCCACCAAAATGTTAAATGCATTTGAGTTTCCTTCAATAATTAAATTGATATAATGTATGTCGTCGTTGGTGGTCATTTGAAAGTAAGACGATAATAAATAGTTTTAGGTTACATCACATTTAAAAAATATTTTAATTAAACCTGTAACCTAATTTAAAAAGGCGTCGTCATAAGCTATGAACACATTAAATATAATCAATTAAAAACAAACAATTATGGAAGAAATTTTAATCCCAATCAGCATGTTCCTTGCAATTTTTGGAATAGTATATTTATACTTATCCACTAGGAACAAAGAACGTTTAGCACTCATTGAAAAAGGTGCGGATGCCAGTATTTTTATGAGAGACAGAAGTAATGCGTCTCCAATCTGGAAAATACTTTTATTGAATTTAGCCTTATTATTAATGGCTATTGGACTCGGAGTATTTATTGCTTCTATATTGCATTATAATATGGGTGTTAATGAAGACGTAGCTTATCCGGGAACCATATTTCTAATGTCAGGAATAGGCTTATTTGTCGGCTTTACCATGACCAAAAATCTTGAAAAAAACAACTAATCAAGTATTCAGGGAAAACTAAAAACTGCTTTTGTAATGAAAGCAGTTTTTTTATTCAATAACAAAATCAAAATAAGTATCTGGAAATGGTTCCTGTATTAAAGTAAAATGCCACCATTCCTTTGGGTAATTTCTAAAACCATATTTTAACATGACTTTTTGCAATAACTCCCTGTTTTTCTTTTGTTGAATGGTAATACCATCAAAATAGACCCATGATTCTACTCCAAAAAAATCATAAGGACTACCCATATCTAAAGCCTCTCCAGTATTGCCATCAATAATTGTTAAATCCAAGGTACTCCCTCGACTATGTCCAGAACGGCTGGCTATATATGACTCTATGAACAAGTTTTTTTTATTTACGTTTGGATAAAATATTTTTTTGTTAATGGTATCATTTAAATTCCGAGCCCAACGCATAAAATGATTTACGGCTCGCTGAGGTCTATACCCATCATAAACTTTTAAGCATAAATTTTGATTTTCTAATTCTTCTTGTACTTGTTTTAAGGCATCAGCCGCTTCATTTGTTAAGATAAGTTTATTAGCCTGATAGCCATCTATTGGCGAACCAACAAAATTATTTGAGGTGTAATATCTTAATTCTACAGTTATATCTGGAATCACCTTTTCAACACCAATAAACCCTTCTGGTAATTGTGGAAAACAAGAGAAACCAACCAAAAATAATATGAAAAATAATTTAGATTTCATAAACGTTGCAATTTATGCTAAATTAGAAAAATTAATTTTTAGTTATGGCCTATCCTTGGCATTTATACTTCATGGCATTAATATATCTAGTTGCGGGAATTAATCATTTTATAAATCCTAAAATATATCTTAGAATTATGCCGAAATACCTTCCTCACCATAAAGTTTTGATTGATTTAAGTGGCCTTTTTGAAATAGCATTAGGTATCAGTGTTTGTATTCCTTCGTTGAAAAATGCTTCTATATATGGTATTATAACCATGTTAATTGTTTTTTTGTTGGTTCATGTATATATGTTATCCGGTAAAAAAGCGTCGGCTGGAATCCCTCTATGGATCTTAATAATAAGAATACCCATTCAGTTTGGATTGATGTATTGGGCCTATTGGTATTTAAAATTGTAATTGGCATGCTTTTTAAAGAACCTATCAACTTAAATTTAAAAGATGCTGATGTTGTTTATTATCCTGATTTTTTTAATGCAGAATTATCAAATTATTATTTCAAAACACTTATAAAAAATATTGAATGGCAGCAAGATACTATCACTCTTTTTGGAAAGACTCATTTACAGCCACGACTAACAGCTCTATATGCTAATAATAATCTGCCATATTCCTATTCAAATATTATCATGTATCCAAAAACATTTAATCAAGAATTAGCACAAATAAAAGAAACGATAGAAAAATTACTAAATGTAAGCTTTACTAGTTGTTTGGCTAATCTCTATAGAAACGGAAAAGACAGTAACGGCTGGCATGCCGATGATGAAAAAGAATTGGGACAACACCCTATTATTGCATCAGTGACATTCGGTATGGAACGCATATTCCATCTTAAGCATAAATATGAACCAATTCATAAAGCCAAAATAAGGTTACAAAATGGCAGTTTATTTGTAATGAAAGGCAATACACAGAAATATTGGCTGCATCAATTACCAAAAACCCATAAAGATATAGGGGAACGTATTAATTTGACTTTTAGAATTATTACATAAAAAAAACCAAGATCCCTCAATCTTGGTTTTCTGTCAATTTGCTTTTTTATTTTGAAGATAGATTTAGGGTCGCTATAACTACAACAAAACGCAAATATTAATTAATTAATCCATTGAACTAAAAAGTGTTTTATTTAGTACATGTCAAATATAAATCTATTTTTCATTTTAAACGTTTAAATGTTATTTTTTTCGATGTAATACATTATTTTTTAACATTTATAAGGTTTAGTAAGAAAATATACTATTTTCCTCTGGAAGAACCTTTAAAAGAAACCAGATACATAAACCTATATTTTGGACATAAAAAAACCGAGATCCCTCAATCTCGGTTTTTTCTCAATTTGCTTTTTCTTATTACGAAGATAGATTTAGGGTTACTTCATCTACAACATAATGCAAATATTAATTAATTAATCCATTGAACTAAAAAGTATGTTATTTAGTACAGTTCAAAAGTAAAATTATATTTCAATTTAACCGTTTAAATGTATATTTTTTCGATGTAATACTTATTTTTTTAACAATTATCGTTTAAATATAATTTATAATCGACGAAATACATCCTTTTTCATTAAATATAATATTCAAAATTCTTTATAAATTATCTATAATTTTAGTATATTTTTACTTCTACAAATACTAAAATGAATGGTTCTTATGTTTATAAGACTAAAACCAATATTTTAAGTCAAAACAAAAATGATAAATAGAATTTTAATTTTTACACTTTTTTGCTTTTTAAAATCATTTTCACAAAACACTAATTTTATAACTCAAGAGATTGCAATTAATAATTTAATTGATGGCACACTCTTGATTCCAAATAACGAAGAAAAACCAAATTTAGTCATCATTATAGGGGGCTCCGGACCAACAGATAGAAATGGCAATCAAAGTTTTTTAAAAAATAACTCGCTAAAAAATCTGGCAGAAGAACTTTCGTCTAATAACATTGCTACCTTTAGATATGATAAACGGATTGTAAAACAAATTAAGCAGGGTAACATCGACAGAAATATCATATTTGATGATTTTGTAACGGATGCCATATCAGTTTTAACCTATTTTAAAAAGCGTAATTCATTTAATCATATCGTCATACTAGGACATAGCCAAGGAAGCCTGGTTGGGATGCTTGCTGCTCAAGGACGGGCTGATGGTTTTATTTCTCTTGCTGGAGTGGCTCAATCCATAGACAATATCGTAATAGAGCAAATAGCTAAAACCTACCCAAGCCTTTCAAAAGAGGCTGAACGTGTGTTTGACTATTTAAGGAAAGGCAAAAAGACAGATAATTACCCTATGGAATTAGCCTCTGTATTTAATAAGGATATTCAATCCTTTATGATGAATTGGATGCAATACAATCCACAAGAAGAAATAAAAAAACTTCAAATGCCCATTTTAATACTTAATGGCACTAAAGATCTACAAGTGGAACCAAAAGAAGCACAACTATTACATGAGGCTGTACCCAGCTCTAGTTTAGAATTAATTGATAATATGAATCATGTTTTAGTAACTATTGAAGGTGATAATCTGGAAAACTCAAAGTCTTATAATGAGTCATTAAGAAAAACCGCCCCTCAACTTATAGAAGCCTTATTAAGATTTGTAAAATAAAAGCACAAAAAAAGCACCCTCTACAGGATGCTTTCTTACTAACCAACCAAAAATATAATTACAATTCTAAAGTTTAAAGTAACCACTCAATAAACTTTTTTTTTCAAACTGAATGTAATTATTACCTGTATGACAATCTCTATGCCAAACAGCGCAATATTACATTTTATTTTGGAAATAAAATGTGAATAAATAGTTAAAAGACATTAGTAATTATAGCATAATTATAAGATATTTGCCTTTTAAAATAAATCCCAGAATTCATGAAAAAATTACTGCCTTTTTTAGTAATATTATTATTTCTTTCCTGTTCAAATGAAAAACATGATTTGACAGTTAAAGCCAATATAAAAGGATTAAAAAAAGGAAGTCTTTATCTAAAAAAAGTTCATGATACAGCATTAGTAACTGTAGACTCAATCATAATAAATGGTAATTCAGAATTTGAATTACACAGTGAATTAGAATCACCCGAGGTCTTCTTTTTATACCTAGACAAAAACAGTGACGAAAATGACAGAATCAGTTTTTTTGCTGACAAAGGAATAACTGAAATTAATACTACTTTAAAAAACTTTGTGTTTGATGCCAAAATAAATGGTTCCAAACAACAAAAAACACTCGAGGAATACCAATTAATGATGTCTCGTTTTAATGAGAAAAACCTTAATCTCATAAAGGAAAATTTTGAGGCCCAAAAAGATGGTGATACTTCTAGATTTAATAGTATTCAAAAAGAATTTGATAATCTTTTAAAACGAAAATATTTATATACTGTAAATTTCGCCCTTAATAATAAAGATAGTGAAGTAGCACCATATCTTGCTCTTACAGAAATTTATAATGCTCAAATTAAATATTTGGACACCATCAACACTTCGTTAACACCACATGTTAAAAATTCAAAATACGGTAAAGAATTGCAATTATTTGTAGATAAGATTAAAAAGGAAAATACTGAAAAGTAATTTTTAAATCGTGTTAAAATAAAAAGGACCATTCATTTGAATGGTCCTTTTTATTTAGAGCCGATAGAGGGACTCGAACCCACGACCTGCTGATTACAAATCAGCTGCTCTAGCCAGCTGAGCTACATCGGCGTATTTAACGGATGCAAATATAATCGCAAAATTTAAATTTGCAATAACTCCGTTAAAATAATTATCCTAGTGTATTGATTTTTTCAATAAGAGCTCTCCCCTTATCTTCAAGCTCAGCACTTATTGCTTTAAAGTGAGCCTTTTTATTTTCTACTTTCTTATTATTAATCTTTGCAATTAATCCGTCAAAAGTACTAATAGCTTCATCAATAATAGCCTGACTCTTTTTGGTTTCTTTGCTTGCGTTTGTCAATTCCCAAACATAAACCGCTTCAATAATATCACCTAAAACATAATTAATGTCTTTTTTTAGGTCTCTAACATTTGCCATATATAAAATTTTTATTTCATGCAAAATTACACATAAACTTCTAATAGATATAGAATTTTACAACTAATTTAAATATTGAATAATCCATCAGATAAAGCTATTTGCCTGCATAGGTCACAAAATTGCGAGGTGTTTCATAAAGAACCACCTCCAGATCAAATTTATTATCTAACTTGGCTTTAATCTTATTATAAATAATAACAACTATATTCTCTGCTGTTGGATTTAAATCTTTAAATTCCGGAACATCCAGATTCAGGTTTTTATGATCAAAGGCATCTTCAACCTCAGCCTTTATAATATCTTTTAAAATTTTCACATCAATCACATAACCTGTTTCTTGGTCAATATCACCTGTAACACTGGCAATTAACTCATAATTATGACCATGATAATTTGGATTATTGCATAATCCAAAAATTTCATCATTCTTTTCAAAACTCCAGTCTTTTCTGTACAATCTGTGGGCCGCATTAAAATGGGCTCTTCTACTTACAGTTACCTTCATTGTCTAGAATATTTATATGTTTATAAAACTTTTCAAAAATAATCTTAAACCATTCTGTGTACAAATGTGGATGCAAAATCATATCTTCTTTAACTGCTTCTAATGGCATCCATTTCCAGTCGGCCACTTCTGAAATATTAATATTTGGTGTATCATTATATTTACCAATTAATATATGGTCATATTCATGCTCTGTTAAACCATTTTCAAATGGAGCCTTATATATAAATGAAATGGAGTCTTGCAAATCAACAACAAACCCCATTTCTTCTTGTAATCTTCTCTTTCCTGCTTGAATATTAGTTTCTCCATCACGTTGATGACTACAACACGTATTTGTCCAAAGCCCTGGCGAATGATATTTATCTAATGCCCTTTGTTGTAACATGAGCTCATTATTATCATTAAATACAAACACCGAAAATGCCCTGTGTAAAGCCGCTTTTTGATGTGCTTCCATTTTAGGCATTAACCCTATTTGTTCATCGTTTTCGTTAACTAAAATTACATTTTCTTCTGTCATGCCGTAAAAATACCAAGTTAATTAATAAAATCATCAAACTTACCATAAATTTAAAAAGCAGTATTATCAATTATTCTTATTGACGTTAATAATAGTATCTTTGCAACCGATTTGCAATTAAGAATATGAGTTTTATTAAAGAAATAAATAGACGACGTACATTTGGAATTATATCCCATCCTGATGCCGGTAAAACAACTTTAACTGAAAAGCTTCTGCTTTTTGGTGGTGCCATTCAGGAAGCTGGTGCTGTAAAAAGTAATAAAATAAAAAAAGGAGCTACCAGTGACTTTATGGAGATTGAACGCCAACGTGGAATTTCGGTCGCGACTTCGGTATTGGCCTTTGAATATGATGGCATCAAAATTAATATTTTAGACACACCTGGTCACAAAGATTTTGCTGAAGACACCTTTAGAACGCTTACTGCTGTTGATAGCGTTATTGTTGTCATTGATGTTGCAAAAGGAGTTGAAGAACAAACGGAAAAGCTTGTTGAAGTCTGCAGAATGCGCAACATCCCTATTATTATTTTTATTAATAAAATGGATAGAGAAGGTAAGGATGCCTTTGATTTATTGGATGAAATTGAACAAAAATTAGGTCTTAAAGTAGTGCCTTTAAGTTTCCCTATTGGAATGGGATACGATTTTAAGGGTATTTATAATATTTGGGAAAAGAACATCAATTTATTTAGTGGAGATAGCAGAAAGAATATTGAAGAAACCATTGAAATTTCAGACTTAGAATCTCCGCAATTAAATAAAATAATAGGAGACAAGGCAGCCATTACCTTACGTGAAAATCTGGAATTGGTTCATGGTATTTATCCTGAATTCGATAAGCAAGAATATTTAAATGGTCATTTACAACCTGTATTTTTTGGTTCAGCCTTAAATAATTTTGGCGTACGTGAACTTTTAGACTGTTTTGTGGAAATCGCTCCAAAGCCTAGACCTAAGCAAAGTGAAGAACGATTGATAAAACCAGATGAAGATAAGTTTACTGGATTTGTTTTTAAAATCCATGCTAATATGGATCCAAATCACAGAGACCGTTTAGCGTTTGTGAAAATTGTTTCTGGCGTATTTAAAAGAAATACCCCGTACCTGCATGTAAGACAAGGGAAAAAATTAAAATTTTCAAGCCCCAATGCCTTTTTTGCTGAGAAAAAAGAAATTGTAGATATTTCATATGCCGGTGATATCGTTGGCTTACATGATACGGGCAATTTTAAAATTGGTGACACTTTAACGGAAGGTGAAGTTATTAATTATAAAGGGGTTCCTAGCTTTTCTCCTGAACATTTTAGATATATCAACAATGCGGATCCTTTAAAATCTAAACAACTATTTAAAGGGATCGATCAATTAATGGATGAAGGTGTAGCCCAATTATTTACTCTTGAACTTAACGGAAGAAAAGTTATAGGTACTGTTGGAGCACTGCAATATGAAGTGATTCAGTATAGATTAGAACATGAGTATGGTGCTAAATGTACCTATGAAAATTTAAACGTATATAAAGCATGTTGGGTTGATCCTAAGGAATCAAAAAGCGAAGAATATAAAGAGTTTGTAAGAGTAAAACAACGTTACTTAGCTAAAGACAAGCAAAATCAATTAGTCTTTTTGGCAGATTCTGCTTTTTCACTACAAATGACTCAACAGAAATATCCAAGTATAAAATTTCATTTTACCTCTGAATTTTAGCATATTAACGAAATTATTTTTGTTTTTTTAAACTATTGATAATATTTAGAGTGTATTAATCTCAATTATACATTTTTGTAGATGTATTTTATGATTTTAATAATTCATAACCCCAAATATGAACGCCTATGGATTTTTATACTAATGAATACAGTAATAATGACATTACTGTAACTTACAAACCAAGCATTTGTATTCACGCAGAAAAATGTGCAAGAGAATTATCAAGTGTTTTTAGAACTTCCATTATTCCTTGGATAAATCTTGATGATGCAGAAACTAATACTGTTATAAATCAGATAAAAAAATGTCCTTCAGGGGCTTTAAACTATTTTAAAAACGACAGTAAAAAGGCAAGCTAATTTTTCTATTAAAAAGTATTTTAATAAAAAAGCCCTTTGAGATTTTCAAGGGCTTTTTTATTTAAGCTTGTCCAGCGGGTCCAAAATTTAAGGGGATTGGTGGTTGCTCATAATCTTTAATTTCACCATGAGCATTTTCAAATCTTGCAATAT
Organism: Yeosuana sp.; assembly: GCA_036525815.1. Lineage (GTDB taxonomy): Bacteria > Bacteroidota > Bacteroidia > Flavobacteriales > Flavobacteriaceae > Yeosuana. The sequence continues at coordinate 40,397 of DATCZQ010000002.1, forward strand.
TCTCTCCCAAAGCTTTAAGCAATCGCTTTGCATGCTGAGGCGTTAAAATTATTCTAGACTTCACTTTATTTTTTGGAACCCCTGGCATAATATTGACAAAATCAACAACAAACTCAGATACCGAATGATTAATTATAGCTAAATTAGAATACGTTCCTTCAGCTACTTTTTCATCCAACTCAATGTTAATCTGTCCTTGTTTTGGTGCATTTTTATCTTCTGCCATGATACTAAATATTAGTAAAAAGAAAAAGATTTCCATATGGAAATCTTTTTCTTTTTTTTAATTATAATTTACTTCTTTTCTAGCTTGCATCATTTCATCAAACTCTTCTTTAGAACCTACTATAATATTGGTGTATTTACGCATACCGGTTCCGGCAGGTATTCTATGTCCAACAATTACATTTTCTTTAAGTCCTTCTAGATCATCAATTTTTCCAGCAACTGCAGCTTCGTTAAGTACTTTTGTAGTCTCTTGGAAAGAGGCTGCTGAAATAAATGATTTAGTTTGAAGTGACGCTCTAGTTATTCCCTGTAAAATTGGTGTTGCAGTTGCAGGCTTCGCATCTCTAGCTACTATAAGTTTCTTATCTTCTCTAAGTAGAATAGAATTCTCATCTCTTAACTGTCTCGCATTAAGAATTTGCCCCGCTTTAACAGTTACAGAATCTCCAGAATCTTCAACTACTTTTAAACCAAATATTTCATCATTTTGTTCAATGAAATCTGATTTATGAACTAATTGATCTTCTAAGAATAAGGTATCACCAGAATCAATAATTCTAACTTTACGCATCATCTGTCTAACAACAACTTCAAAATGCTTATCATTAATTTTCACACCTTGTAAACGATATACTTCCTGTACTTCATTTACCAAGTATTGTTGCACTGCAGAAGGTCCTTTAATATTTAAAATATCATCAGGAGTTATTGAACCATCAGAAAGAGGCATACCTGCTTTTACATAATCATTCTCTTGAACAAGAATCTGACTAGATAATTTCACTAAATATTTTTTAACTTCACCTAACTTAGATTCTACAACAATCTCACGGTTACCTCTCTTAATTTTACCAAAAGAAATAACACCATCAATTTCACTTACAACAGCTGGATTAGAAGGATTACGTGCTTCAAACAATTCAGTTACACGTGGTAAACCTCCCGTAATATCTCCAGATTTAGCTGACTTACGTGGAATCTTAACTAAAATCTTACCTACTTTAATTTTCTCACCATCCTCAATCATTAAATGGGCACCAACTGGTAAGTTATAAGATCTTAGAACATTTCCTTTACCATCTTCAATATGAAGTGTTGGGATTAATCTCTTATTTCTTGATTCAGATATTACCTTTTCTTGGAAACCTGTTTGTTCATCAATTTCAACTTGGAAAGTCATCCCTTGCTCAATATTCTCATAAGAAACTTTACCAGCAAATTCAGAAATGATAACACCGTTATATGGATCCCATGAACAAACTACATCTCCTTTACTTAGCTCATCACCATTTTTCACAAATACTGTTGAACCATAAGGAATGTTATTGGTACTTAAAGTAATTCCAGATTTTTTATCGACAAGTTTTAACTCAGAAGTACGAGAAATTACAATATCTATAGGTTTTCCTTCATTATCTTCACCTTTAACAGTTTTAAGATCTTCAATTTCAGCAATACCATTAAATTTAACTGCTAATTTATTTTCTTCTGAAATGTTTCCTGCAATACCTCCCACGTGGAAAGTACGAAGTGTTAACTGAGTACCTGGCTCTCCAATAGACTGTGCAGCTACTACACCCACAGCTTCTCCTCGTTGAACCATTTTACCGGTTGCTAAATTACGTCCGTAACATTTAGCACAAATACCTTTTAAAGCTTCACAAGTTAATGCAGAACGCACTTCTAAACTTTCAATTGGCGATTCTTCAATTGCTTTTGCAATATCATCTTCAATTAATTGTCCAGAGGATACCAGTAACTCTTCTGTAATTGGGCTATATACATCATTCAATGCTACACGTCCAACAATTCTTTCTTCAAGAGTTTCAACAATTTCATCATTTTTCTTTAATGCTTCTACTTCAACACCTCTTAATGTTCCACAGTCTTCTGTATTTATAATAACATCTTGAGAAACATCAACTAGACGACGGGTTAAATAACCTGCATCGGCAGTTTTAAGCGCTGTATCGGCAAGACCTTTACGGGCACCGTGAGTAGAAATAAAGTATTCTAAAATTGAAAGTCCTTCCTTAAAGTTAGAAAGAATTGGGTTTTCAATAATTTCACCACCACCTGCATTTGACTTTTTAGGTTTAGCCATTAATCCACGCATACCTGTAAGCTGACGAATCTGTTCTTTAGATCCACGAGCTCCAGAGTCAAGCATCATATACACTGAGTTAAACCCTTGTTGGTCTTCACGAATACGTTTCATTGACAATTCAGTCAATGCAGCATTTGTAGAAGTCCATATATCAATAACCTGATTATAACGTTCGTTATTAGTTATAAGTCCCATGTTATAGTTAGCCATAATACCATCTACCTGCTTATTAGCAGCAGCAATCATGTCTGGCTTTTCCGGTGGTATAATAATATCACCTAAACTAAATGATAATCCACCTTGAAATGCAAATTTGAATCCTAAAGTTCTGATTTCATCCAAAAATTCAGCCGTTTCAGGAACTGAAGTATATTTTAAAATATTACCGATAATATCTCTTAAAGACTTTTTAGTAAGAACGGCATTAATATATCCAGCTGCAACAGGAACCTTTTGGTTAAATAAAACACGTCCAACAGTTGTACTGATAATTGTTGGAGCAAGTTTTCCGTCGGCATTAATATCTAAGGTTCTAACTCTAATAGAAGCATTTAAATCAACTTTCTTTTCATTAAAAGCAATCTCTACTTCTTCTGGAGCATAAAACGTAAGACCTTCCCCTTTTACAGGTGCTTCCGGAGTCGATTTACGCTCCTTAGTCATATAATATAATCCAAGAACCATGTCTTGAGAAGGCACAGTAACCGGTGATCCGTTTGCAGGGTTTAAAATGTTATGAGAAGCCAACATTAATAATTGACATTCTAAAATAGCCTCTGGCCCTAATGGTAAATGAACCGCCATCTGGTCACCATCAAAATCCGCGTTAAATGCAGTACACACCAATGGGTGTAATTGAATCGCTTTTCCTTCAATTAATTTTGGCTGGAACGCCTGAATACCTAATCTATGTAATGTAGGAGCACGGTTTAGCAATACGGGATGTCCTTTTAAAACATTTTCCAAAATATCCCATACAACAGGCTCTCTTTTATCAATAATTTTTTTAGCTGATTTTACTGTTTTTACAATACCTCTTTCAATTAATTTTCTAATTACAAAAGGTTTATAAAGCTCTGCAGCCATATTTTTTGGCAAACCACACTCAAACAATTTTAATTCTGGTCCAACAACAATAACGGAACGTGCAGAATAATCAACACGTTTTCCTAATAAGTTTTGACGGAAACGTCCTTGTTTCCCTTTTAAAGAATCAGATAATGATTTTAGTGGTCTGTTTGAATCCGTTTTAACAGCAGACGATTTACGTGTATTGTCAAACAATGAATCTACAGATTCTTGAAGCATACGTTTTTCATTACGTAAAATTACTTCAGGAGCCTTTATTTCAACCAATCTTTTCAAACGGTTGTTTCTAATAATTACTCTTCGATATAGGTCATTTAAATCTGAGGTTGCAAAACGACCACCATCTAAAGGTACCAAAGGACGTAATTCTGGTGGAATTACTGGAATCACTTTCATAATCATCCATTCTGGACGATTTTCTCTATTTTGATTAGATTCACGCAATGATTCAACAACTTGTAAACGTTTTAAAGCCTCAGTCTTACGTTGTTTAGACGTTTCTGTATTGGCTTTATGACGTAATTCATAAGACAAGGCTTCTAAATCAATTCTTGATAATAATTCAATCAAACATTCAGCTCCCATTTTTGCAAGGAACTTGTTTGGATCATTATCATCTAAATATTGGTTTTCTTGCGGAAGTGTCTCAAGGATATTTAAATATTCCTCTTCTGTTAAGAAATCCATTTGTTGTAATGGCTCTCCATCCACGTTTTTAGCATTACCGGGTTGAATGACTACATATCTTTCGTAGTAAATAATCATATCTAATTTCTTAGAAGGTAATCCTAATAAATAGCCTATTTTATTTGGTAAAGAACGGAAGTACCAGATATGCGCAATTGGCACCACCAAATTGATGTGTCCTACTCTATCACGACGTACTTTCTTTTCAGTGACTTCTACACCACAACGGTCACAAACAATACCTTTGTAGCGAATTCTTTTATATTTACCACAAGCACATTCGTAGTCTTTTACAGGACCAAAAATACGTTCGCAGAACAAACCATCTCTCTCTGGTTTGTGAGTTCGATAATTGATAGTTTCTGGCTTTAACACCTCTCCTTTAGATTCTGCTAAAATAGATTCTGGTGATGCTAAACCAATGGAGATTTTATTAAACCTCTGTACTGTATTCTTATCTTGTTTTCTTGCCATAATATATGGTGATATCGAATTATTTGTAAACTGTTAGCACATCACTTAAAAAAAAGTGATGTGCAATGTATTATTCCTCTAATCTTATGTCTAATCCAAGTCCTTTCAATTCATGCATTAATACATTGAAAGATTCTGGTAGTCCAGGTTCTGGCATTGGTTCTCCTTTAACAATAGCTTCATACGTTTTAGCTCTACCAATAACATCATCAGATTTTACTGTTAAGATTTCACGTAGTGTTGAAGATGCTCCATACGCTTCAAGTGCCCATACCTCCATCTCACCAAAACGTTGACCACCAAATTGTGCTTTACCCCCAAGAGGTTGTTGTGTGATTAATGAGTAAGGCCCAATTGAACGTGCGTGCATTTTATCATCAACCATATGTCCTAATTTCAACATATAGATAACTCCAACAGTTGCTGGTTGATCAAAACGATCTCCAGTACCACCATCATATAAATACGTATGACCATATCTAGGAATGCCAGCTTCGTCTGTAAAACCATTAATTTGATCAATGGTAGCACCATCAAATATTGGTGTTGCATAAGTGCGACCTAATTTTTGACCAGCCCAACCTAATACGGTTTCATAAATCTGCCCAATGTTCATACGCGATGGTACACCAAGTGGATTTAATACAATATCAACAGGCGTTCCGTCTTCTAAGAAAGGCATATCTTCTTGACGAACAATACGTGCAACAATACCCTTGTTTCCATGACGTCCAGCCATTTTATCACCTACTTTAAGTTTACGTTTCTTTGCAATGTACACTTTAGCAAGCTTGATAATTCCAGCTGGTAATTCATCACCGACAGAAATAGTAAACTTTTCACGTCTTAAAGATCCTTGTAAATCGTTTTCTTTAATTTTATAATTATGGATCAAATCAGCTACTAAGTCATTAGTATGGTCATCAGTGGTCCATTTTCCAGATACTAAATGGGCATAATCATCAACA
>DATCZQ010000003.1:0-6335 GCA_036525815.1 Yeosuana sp.
ACATGATTTATAAATTGTTCCAAATAGTTTTGCTGTGCTTTGATTGCATCCGGGTTTGTTAAACAAGCTTCTTTTCCATATTTATTTGAAAACCCAGGAGATTTTGTGTCGGGTTCTGGCCATCCATTTCCCCAAAAAGCAATGGGTGTAATAACATAATTAATCTTTGCCTTTTTTAACTTCCATAATAAATAATCAAAGGCATCTAAATGTTCGTTTTCTAACAAATTACCAAGGGAATCACTTATTTCTGTATCCCAAACATGTATTCTGTACAAATCAAATCCCAATCTGGAAAAATGGTACACATCATTATCAATTGCCTTTTTAGGATCAAGTCCCATTCTCTTAGAAGACCGGTATGCATGGGCAAAAGGTACGGTATAATTCACTCCAAAACCTTTAACTTCTTCCTGGGAATTTTCCCAACGCATAATACCATTGGAATCAACAATGACATCACCCTTAATGTTGCTCTGAGACAATATACTATTTACAAAAAAAAGGAAGACTATAAAACCAAATATGAATTTGTGTATTTGTTTCATTTACTGTGCTTATAATTGTAGATAATTTAATGAAATTATTAGACAATCTTCGCATTTAATTGATTATTTTAATAGACCAAAAGAAGCCTTCCATAAAAATGAAAATTGCACCTTTTCTATTCATCTTATCTTTGATAGTTTCATGTTCTTCTGGCAATGATACACCAAATATTAAAGAAGACGTACCCGTAACAGTTGAACCGGTTACATTTTATTTTGGAGCCGATTTATCTTATGTAAATGAAATGGAAGATTGTGGCGCCTCATATAAAGATGCTAATAGTGACAGGAAAGACCCGTACGTTATTTTTAAAATAGCGGGTACCAATTTAATTAGAATACGTTTATGGTATAATCCTACCTGGACTAATTATTCCAATTATAATGATGTAAAAAAATCAATTCAACGCGCTAAAAACCTTAACATGAACGTTTTGCTTGATTTTCATTATTCAGATACCTGGGCAGACCCCAGTCAACAACAAATTCCTTCCGCCTGGCTGAATTCAATGAATGATACACCGGCTTTAGGTGACTTATTATATAACTATACTTATAATACATTGAATGAATTATCCAGATCTGATTTACTGCCAGAGATTGTTCAAATTGGCAATGAAATAAACCCTATGATCCTTCAAGATGCCGCTTTAAAGTGGCCCATTGACTGGGTTAGAAATTCATCTCTCTTGAATAAAGGCATTAAAGCTGTTAGAGATATCTCAACCGCAAAAAATAAAAACATTGACGTTATGTTGCACATAGCACAACCTGAAAATGGCTTATGGTGGTTTGATCAGGCAACAAAAAATGGCGTTACGGATTTTGACTGGATTGGACTTTCCTATTATCCTATCTGGTCAGATTATAATTTAAATAATTTAGCGACCCCTTTATCTAATTTAATAAACACTTATAAAAAACGCTTAATGATTGTTGAAACAGCTTATCCGTTCACACTAACTAATGCAGACAGTGCAAATAATATTTTAGACAGTAATGCTTTAATAACAGGTCATCCAGCTACACAACAAGGTCAGTTAGATTATTTGAATCAATTAAAAACAATTATTGAAAGTGCTGGTGGCGAAGGCTTAATTTATTGGGAACCTGCCTGGGTATCAACAGACTGCAGCACCCTTTGGGGACAAGGTTCGCACTGGGATAACGCCACGCTATTCGATAATAACAATAAAGCCACTCTCGGCATGCAATTTTATAACGGATCATTACTATAATAACTCATGAAATATTTTAAGTTTATATTAATTCTTCTCTGTATCATAATTTCTATCGAAACTTTAAAAGCCCAAACCAGGGAGGTCATCACACTAAAAAAAGGATGGAAATTTAATAAAGGAAATCACCCCGAAGCCATAAAAAGTAGCTTTGACGACTCTCAATGGGAAGATATTACAGTTCCTCATGATTGGGCTATTTACGGTCCTTTTGATAAAAATATTGATAAACAGGTTGTTGCCATTGAACAAAACGGTGAAGAGATCGCTACAGAAAAAACAGGAAGAACAGGCGCTTTACCATATATTGGAGAGGCCTGGTACAGACATATGTTTTCATTACCAAATTTCAATACCAATAAAAATGCCATTATTCTATTTGAAGGCGCCATGAGCCAGCCAGAAGTATTTATTAATGGTCAAAAAGTTGGGGAGTGGAAATATGGCTATGCTTATTTTTATTTTGATATTACTGATTACTTATCAGCAACTCAAGAAAATACATTAGCTGTAAAGTTGACAAATCAAGGGGAGTCTTCAAGATGGTACCCAGGAGCAGGTTTATATAGAAACGTTAGTATTATTATAAAAAACAAGGAAAGCATCGACCAATGGGGAACGTTTATTACAACGCCCTTAATTACTAAAGAAATAGCCAAAGTCAATATTAAAACCAAAGTCACTGGAAAAGATTTAAGAATAGTGACTACTATTCTTGATGCTGATGGCATCCAAATTAATTCTAATGAAACTGCTGAGCTTTTCGATAATGAATTTGATCAAAATATAGCTGTTAATAATCCAAAACTTTGGAGTCCTGATTTCCCTTATCTATACACAGCCGTCTCTCGATTATATGCCGGAAATGACTTAAAAGATGAGAGAACAAAACGTTTTGGAATTAGACAAATTGAATACAAACAAAAGACCGGATTTAGTTTAAACGGAGAGATTACTAAGTTTAAAGGTGTTTGCTTACACCATGATTTGGGGCCACTTGGAGCCGCTGTCAACAAATCTGCTTTAAGACGTCAATTACGCATTTTAAAAGATATGGGTTGTAATGCCATAAGAAGTTCTCATAACATGCCCTCTATGGAACAATTGGAGCTTTGCGATGAAATGGGTTTTATGTTTTTAGCTGAAAGTTTTGACGAATGGGCAAAACCAAAAGTAAAAAATGGCTATAACCTTTATTTTGATGCCTACGCTGAAAAAGATATTGTTAATTTAGTGAAAGCTACCCGAAATCATCCCTCTATTGTGATGTGGAGTTCCGGCAATGAAGTTCCAGATCAATGGGGAACCGAAGGCGTCAAACGTGCCAAATGGTTACAGGATATTTTTCATCGTGAAGACCCTACCAGACCTGTTACGGTTGGTATGGATCAAGTAAAAGCGACTATGGAGTCTGGGTTTGGAGCTTTACTGGATGTTCCTGGTCTCAATTATCGCGTGCATTTGTATGAGGAAGCCTATGAAAAATTTCCCCAAGGTTTTATTTTAGGGTCAGAAACAGCCTCAACGGTAAGCTCACGCGGTATTTATAAGTTTCCTGTTGAAAAGGCCAGCATGAAAACCTATGATGACTTTCAGTCATCCTCCTACGATTTAGAATATTGTAGCTGGTCCAACTTACCAGATGATGATTTTGTATTACAAGATGACAAACCTTGGGTGATTGGTGAATTTGTTTGGACAGGTTTTGATTACTTAGGAGAACCTACCCCTTATGATGAGGCGTGGCCATCTCGAAGTTCCTATTTTGGCATCAATGACTTGGCAGGTTTACCAAAAGACAGATACTATTTATATCGAAGTCGATGGAATACTAAAGACGAAACCTTACATATGTTACCGCATTGGAATTGGGAAGGTCGCGAAGGCAAAACAACACCCGTTTTTGTTTATACAAGCTATGATAGTGCCGAATTATTTTTGAATGGAAAGAGTCTGGGTATTCAAAAGAAAAATAATGATACCAAACAGAATAGATATCGCCTAATGTGGATGGATGTACGATATGAACCTGGAACATTAAAGGTCGTGGCTTTTGATAAAGATGGTCATCCCGCTTCTGAAAAAGAAATTAAAACTGCTGGAAAACCTCATCAAATAGTTCTCGATACTGATATAAAAACCATCAAAGCGAATGGTGAAGATTTATGTTATGTAACGGTTCTGGTAGTCGACAAAAACGGCATTCCCTGTCCTACAGCCACAAATCAATTAACATTCAAAGTAAAAGGAGAAGGTACATTTAGAGCTGCCTGTAACGGTGATGCCACGTCTCTTGAATTATTCCATTTACCAACTATGAAATTATTTAGCGGTAAACTGGTCGTTCTTATTAAATCTACCGAAGACGCTGGACATATTGAATTATCTGTTTCTGGTAAAGGATTAAAAAAAGGAAACATTTCTTTGAGGTCTTTTAAATAAAAAAACGGCTTGTTTTCATGAAGCTCAATTATTTTTGAACTTAGAAATCCTTATTACTAATCAATCAATTCTTTTTCCAAATCCTCCAGAGACACCCCTTTAGTTTCTGGCATCACATAAATGACCCAAATAAGTTGAAATACCATCATAATCCCAAAAATCATAAACATAGCCCCAGCGCCAATATTCGCAATTAAAAGCGGCACAGAAGCGGGAATAATAAAGGCAAGCACCCAATGTGTTGAGGTTCCAATAGACTGACCATAAGATCTTACATGATTTGGAAATATTTCTGAAATAAAGACCCAAATCACCGAACCTTGTCCAATGGCATGAGCACCAATAAACACAAATAAAGATATGGGCACGACCATTCCTGACCAACTATAAAAGAAAGCTAATGACACGAACAACAATGAAATAATATAACCTATAGAACCAATGATCATTAATTTTTTTCTCCCAATTCTGTCAATAAGATACATTCCTAAAAGCGTGAATATTAAATTCGCCACACCTATCCCTATACTGCCTAAAAGCGCCGCTTGATCGGCTAATCCTGCTTCCACAAAAATGCGTTTTGAATAATAGAGAAAGGCATTAATTCCTGAAAATTGATTAAAAAGGGCAATAGCAAATGCTAACAATATGATACGCTGATACTTTTTTTGAAAAACGGATTCCTTGGGTTTACTTTTATCCAATGCCAAAATGTTGGCAATCACCTCATCCGGATTTGAATCTGGATTAATGAGTTTAATGATTTTTCTTGCCTCTTCGGTTCTGTTTTTTATAATGAGCCATCTAGGGCTTTTAGGCACCATAAACACCATAATTGTATAAATAAAAGCAGGAACTGCTTCAATTCCTATCATCCATCTCCAACTATTATTTTCAATATAAATACTTATTAAATAGTTCGAGACAAAAGCTACTAGGATACCAAAAACAATATTAAACTGATAAGTAGCCACAAGTTTTCCTCTATTTTTTGCTGAAGCAATTTCCGAAATATAAGCAGGTGCGGCTATAGTAGACGCCCCAACCCCTAAGCCACCAATAAATCTAAAAACTCCAAACACCCATGGATCATTAGCTAACCCAGAACCAATTGCGGATATTGTATATAGTATTCCAATCCATATTAATGTGTTTTTTCTGCCAATCATACTGGTTGGATAACCCCCTAAAAGGGCTCCGAAAATGGTTCCGAAAAGTGCAGAACCAACTACTATGTATCCATGAAAATAATCATTACTACCAAAGAGCTCATAACTACCCCACATTTTTTGAAGTGTCTGCTCTGCACCACTGATAACAATGGTATCAAATCCAAATAAAAAGCCTGCAAGCGCCACTGTAATTGACCATACAATTATTTTGTTATTCATGATTTAATTTGGATTAGTTGGTTCGTATTCAACTTAAAAAAGCGCTTCAGGAGGCATCAGATTATTGAGTTTTTCTCTATAACTATTATGTAATAATGATAAACCATATTGGTAAGAGGCATTCATCCACCCAAATCCTTCCTGAGTAATATATTCAAAATCAGTCCCAACATTACCATATTCAGCAAAGACCTTATGGGTAGCTTCTACTACATCATATTTTTCAGGTATGGTGCCATTATAATCCACGGCATTTTTGGTAATCATGAATAACCATCTATAAATTAATTCCTGTGCTTCATTTATATAGCCATAGTTAAACAGGCCTTTCCAAATCATCATTTGATGTGGTGCCCATCCATTAGGATAATCCCATTGCCGCTGTGGTCTGTTTCCACTAATTTCACCTCTACTTCGTTTTGTGCTTCCAGCAATTCCTCCCCTTTCCTTTAACATAGGGATTGCTTTATAAATAAGCTTTTCTGCTTGTTCTTCAGAACATAGTTTAGCCCATAAAGGTGCCAGAGTTGTTGCCGCTATAAAACTAGATTGTGATTTTGTCTTTACATTATAATCAAAATACAATCCTTCTTCTTCATTCCAAAGATATTTATCCACAGCATTTCGTCTTACCCTTGATTTTTCTTCCCAATAGGATGCGGTATAACCTTCAAAAACATCATTAAATTCATCTTTAATCAGCTCAGCAAAATCTG
>DATCZQ010000004.1:0-18940 GCA_036525815.1 Yeosuana sp.
TCTGCTTTCAATAAAGTAAGTATTGAAGGTGTTTTTGAAGTTACCATTACCCAAGGTGATACACAATCTGTAGAAATAATTGCAGACGACAACATCATGCATAAGGTTATTACAAGAGTCCTTAACAACGAGCTTAGACTATATCTTGATGATGATAATAATTACAGAAACATCAGTTTAAAGGCAAATATTACAGTACCAGTTATTACCGGTTTGAAAAACTCTGGTGCCGGAAATGTACTTATATTAAATGTTGAAAATGGCTCAGACTTTAACTTATTCAATTCTGGCTCAGGTGATATTAGTATAGAAGGCAGCGCACAAAGCCTTTCCTTAAAAAATGAAGGTTCAGGAACATTTGAAGGATTTTCCTTTTCCGTTTATGATTGTAATATAAAAATTATCGGAAGTGGCGATTGTAAAGTACATTGCACTAATAATTTAAACGCTAAAATTGAAGGAAGTGGTGATGTTCACTATTTAGGATCGCCAGCCATTGAAGCGGATATTTCTGGTTCTGGCAAAATAGTTAATGCTAATTAATATTAACAAAAACCCTGAAAATAATCTTTCAGGGTTCTTTTTTTTATTCCAAGTCGTCCACATAGTCCTGTAAATACGAAAACCTTTCAGTAAGTTTTCCGTTTTCAGTCATTCTGGCACGTTTTAAAATACCCTCTTGATCATTATTAAAAAATGCTGGAATCACATGTTTCAAAAACATGTCACCAAAGCCTTCACTGGCATCTTTTGGGAGTTCGCACGGCAGGTTATCTACTGACATCACAGCAATGGCATTTTTGTTTTTATAGTCAGTTTCTTCTCCAGTTTCTTTATCATAACCAAAAACAGGGTCGGCAATGGTGGACGCCTTAATGGTTGTAGCAATGGGCCCATTCACATCACAGCTAATATCGGCCACTACTTTAATATTGAAGTCAGCCGATTTTACGTCTTCTTTAGTGTAGAACTTAGGCGCTCCGTTTCCATAAAAGTGTCCTGCAATATAATAATCCGTCACCTTTGCAAAACGCATAAAGTCTGACACATACTCTTGTGGGTTATCAAAAAAATCAAACATGTCTTTTACCTTGCCATCTTTGCGCTTATTATAATCTAACACATCAATTTTACAATATACCGGTTCACTAAATGTTTTATGTAAATAATCATCTACTGAAACACTTTTTAAGTGCATGCCATCCAGCATTTCTTGCGCGCCACTAGCAACCTTTCCGCTGCCCGTTAAAAGGATTTTTATATTTGGTAACTTAAGCGTATTTAATACATCAATCAGTTTTTTCTGATCATGCAAAGTTTCCGCTTTAGGCAAATTGAAAGATTGGTATTTTAAACCCCAGGCTCTAAACCCATTATAGGTCCCTACAATACCTGCATAACGCCCAAAACCTATTAAACGGAATCCTTTTGCATTCACTATTGTTTCATGATCATATAACTCTATGTTTTTTTCTAAAATGGCTTTTAGTAGTTTTCTGTTATAAGGCTGCTTTTTGATGGTATGCGAAAAGAAAAAATATTTTTTGTTAGGAATTAAGTTTTCAATAGGAACTTCTTTAACCCCAATCATCACATCACAATCAGACACATCATTGGTTACTGCAAAACCAGCCTCTTGATAGGCTTTGTCCGGAAAAACTCTAATATCACTCGCCTCGACTTTAAAGATGGCGTCTGGAAACTGCATTTTTGCTATAATTAATTCTGATGGAGAAAACACCACCCGTCTGTCTGGCGGATTTTTACGTTCTTTTATGACGGCGAATTTTATGCTCATATATTAAATTATTTGTTAGCTAATAAAACATTAGCTGCCAATTTTTTGTTTGGTATAAATTTTGCACTAAAGTAATAGGATTTGGAAGGTTATACAAACTTTTTGATACCTTTGCCATCCGCGTTAAGGATTAAGGCATTGTTGGAGTTCATTTTTGTTTTTTACAAAAAAAGCGACAGCCGAAAGCCTGACCCTTTAGGGTAACGCCCAAATACAATAATTAATGGGGTCGACTGGTTTTGACAGCGAGATTAATTAAACTGTAAGCACGTCGTGTAATGACTTTGAAACACGTAAAAGGCTAGGTCAAAATTTAAACGGCGAGAATAACTACGCTTTAGCTGCTTAATCTGAATCAAGTAGGATAAGCCTCGGCACACAAGGTGTGCGAGCTAAATGTCTCTAGAAAGCCTTGGTTAGCGGCGGTCTGTATAGAGGCATCGTAAAAGTTAACATAGATTGGGTAGTGCTTTGATGCCCTTTTGAAACTAAAAAGCTAAGTTGTAAGTAGAGTGTTTTTAATCAGCTTGCAAACGAAAATCATGAAAAAACTAAACGTGTAGAAAGCCTTTTGGTTACTTGTTTGGACGAGAGTTCGATTCTCTCCGACTCCACACTAGAACCTTAAACCCTTTAAAGAAATTTAGAGGGTTTTTTTGTATTTTTATAACTCATTCATTTCAATGAATGTATTTTGAAATGATTATTTTTAAAAAAATAACTTGGTTCATGGATTACTTTTTTATCATTACAATTCTTATCGCTTTATCAGCTTTTTTCGGATATATAAATGTCCGGTTTTTAAAATTCCCTAATAGTATCGGATTAATGGTGATCACCATCCTGTTCACTTTAGCCATATTTGCATTGAGTTATTTTGATTCGAGGCTCCTGGATGCAGAAAAGTTTATAATCAATCAGATTAATTTTAAAAGCGTACTCTTAGATATTATGCTTAGTTTTCTTCTTTTTGCTGGTGCTTTACACACCAATTTTGAGCAGTTAAAGGTACAAAGATGGCCCGTTTTAGTATTTTCCACATTAGGCGTTTTGGTCTCCACTTTTTTAGTTGGAACCACCATGTTCTTTATTCTTAAATGGTTAGGACTTGACGTTAACTATATTTATTGTTTGTTATTTGGCGCTTTAATTTCGCCTACAGATCCCATAGCGGTATTAGGCATTCTTAAAAAAGCGGGGGTTCCTAAAAAACTCGAAACAAAAATTGTGGGTGAATCACTTTTTAATGATGGCATAGGTGTCGTTGTTTTTCTTACACTATTCCAGATTGCCTCTTTTGGTAACCAAAATATAGAAGTAAGTGATGTTCTTAAACTGTTCGGTCAGGAAGTTATTGGTGGTATAGCTCTTGGTTTATTTTTAGGATGGGGAACCTATAGGTTGTTAAAGTCTATTGATGATTATGATATTGAAGTTATTATTACACTGGCAACGGTCATGGTAGGCACTGCCATTGCGCAAAAATTACATCTTTCTGCGCCCTTAGCAATGGTTGCGGCGGGTCTTTTTGTGGGCAACGACACCGTGCGCGTTAATGCTATGTCAGGCACTACAGAAACCTATGTAGATAAATTTTGGGAACTTATAGATATTTTACTCAATACCATCCTTTTTGTGCTTATTGGAATGGAAATGTTAGTACTCGTATTTAAAGGAAATTATATTATTGCCGGGTTATTAGCCATTCCTGTTATTTTGATATGCCGCTATGCTTCTTTAATGATGCCTATTAATTTCTTTAAAAAGAAACTTGATTTTGTCCCCTATACTAACCTTATTATGACCTGGGGAGGTTTGCGCGGTGGTATTTCTATAGCATTAGCCTTAGGTTTAACCCAAGATATGCACAGAGATCTTTTTTTAGTAATTACCTATATAGTCGTTGTTTTTTCAATAATAGTTCAAGGTCTAACCGTAGGTAAATTGGTTGAAAGACTGGAGAAAATACCAAATAAATATTTGTAGGACTAAAAGAAGCCAAGCATTTTTTGACAACCAGATTTTTTAATTCAATTAAAATTGATACTTAATACCTCTGACTCTGTAAAAATATAAATTATTGGCTAAAGTCTCATAAAAACAATTCTATCTGATTTATTCCAAATTGACGAATATCAATTTATATGTCCTTAATATTCATTTAATTAGATGTTAGATAAATTTAGGGTTTGAAAAACCTACTTGTTTTCCTCAAAACAAGTTTTGTAATAAAAGGTTTTTTATAAATTAATTAACGAAAAAGAGATGTACTCTCATACATCTCTTTTTTATTTTTTGCTATTGATGGAAGTAGCACTAATTAATAAAATAACCCAACACTAAACTTATAACAAACAACAATAAAATACCGCATATAATTACCAGTACATCTTTTAAAAGCTGAGAAACGCCACCTTCATTTTTATAAGCCATATAAGTTCTTACAGAGCCGAAAGCAATATATATTAAAAAGCACGCGTGAAAAAAAAGAGACAACCTGCCCCTAATCAAGTAAAATATTATAGCCACCGCTGCGGCGGTTAGCGTTGCTAGCGGAAGAGCCGCTCTTCCCAGTGAAAATTTATTTAAAACTTGAAACACCACACCACTTATTTTATATTAAATAACAAAGCTAGGCTTTTATACCATTTATAAAATACATTTTCATCATGCCTTTATTTTTAACTTCTAATTCCCCACGGTATTCACAATCAAACCGGTTTTTAATAATCTCATAGGTGTTTTCAGAAATATTGATCTTTCCAGGTTCTGAATTAGATTCCATACGCGACGCAATGTTTACCGTATCACCCCAAATATCATAAGCAAATTTCTTAGCCCCTACCACTCCTGCAACAACCGGGCCTGTATTAATACCAATACGCACGTCAAAATTGAATTCTGTGGCCTTTTCATTTTTTTTGGTCTCTGCTACAAACTCTGTAATTTCCAAGGCAGCCTTCACCATTTTTTCAGCATGACCTTTAGATGGAAATGGCAAACCACCGGCGCACATATAAGCATCTCCAATGGTTTTAATTTTTTCCAAACCGTGTTTTTCTATAATCTCATCAAACTGTGAAAAATAGAAACCAATAGTTTCTACCAGAACTTCTGGTGATAAATTGTTTGAATAACTGGTAAAACCTTTAAAATCGCTGAACAAAACCGTTACCGATTCAAACCTTTTGGCTTTAACCTTACCACTTGTTTTTAATTCTTGAGCAGTTTCTTCAGGCAGAATATTGAGCAATAAACTATCTGAACGATTCTTTTCTTCCTCAATAATTTTCTTTGTTCTTTGAATAAATTTATTGCGCCTAAACAAGCCAATAGCCAACAACCCTATTAAAAAAAGCGCAATAGCCGTGGCAATCATCACGATGCGTTGATTTTCCTTTTGTTGGTTTGAAAGATTTAGTGCTGTATCTTTTAGATTTAGTTCTATTTGTTTTTGGGAAACTTCAAAATCAGTTCGCAAATCGGCCATTTGCTGAACCTTTGCAACATTCTGCACACTGTCTCTATAAATTATATGGTCTTTATAATATTTATAAGCGGTTATCTTGTCTCCGGCCTTATCATAGAGTTCAGATAATTTAAGATTTGCGTCACTAATCTCTTTTTTAAAATTGTATTTTATCGATTGCTGTAGACTTTTTTTGGCATAAGATATTGCGGTTTTTATATTATCTTTTCTAACATAAATATCAGCCATATAAGTTAGAAAAATAGAGATGGGATAATAATCTTGCATTTCTTCAAGCATATTGATGGCCTCATTCATATTTTGTTCGGCCAACGCATCCTTACCCTGTTCAGCATAGACCATGCCCACATTACCAATATTATAGGCTGTACCTGCCAAATAATTCTCCTCTTTAAAAATTTGACCCGACTCTTGGAAATTATCTAAAGCTAAATCATACTTTTTTATATTAAAATAAAGGTCACCTTGGTTTAATAATGCCGATGCTAATTCAATAAAATAATTAGTATCTCTAAATAATTGTATTGCCTTATTATAATAGCTTATGGCATTATTAGGGTTATTCATTGCTGTATATACATCTGCTATTGAAACGTAAGCAATACCTTCTCCTGAAACAAATTTTTCTTCCTTGGCAATCTCAGCAGACTTGAAAAAAGCGTTCAAAGCCATTTCCAAATTCCCCATTTTATCATGAGCACTGCCTTTTCGAACCAAACCGTCAGCTAAATACCTGTAATTATTTTCTAACTCAGCTAGTGATATTAATTCTTCAGCATATTTCAATGACAACTGATAATCATTAATTTGATTAAAAGATAAGTCCTTTAATAAAACCATTTTGGCTTCACCTTCTAGATTATTCTCTAAATATATTTGAGCAAGACTGTCTGCTACTTTCTGATTTTGACCAGAAGCAAACGGGATATAAGAACAAAAGAAGCCTATTAAAACATAATAGGCCTTTTTTCTTAAATTCATAGTTACTAATTAAACAGTATGTGTTGAATTTATAGTAATTCTAGGGTCAAAGCAAGCACTGGTTCCTGAGGCACTTGTCCAACAAATTGTATAATCTTCAAACCCAGAGTTTAAAGCAGGATTAACCGTGCCTCTCCAATTTCCAGAACTTCCCTGAGAACTTGGATCAGGATTAAATACATCAGTAGACCCAGAATCCGCATAAATATTGGTAATGGAAGCAACACCAGAACCAGATTTAATACTCCAGGTTACTGTATCCCCCGGATCGACATTACTATTTCCGTTATCGGATAAAATTAATTTGGTTGAATCAGTCGGGTCAATTCCTATAATTTGAATTGGAATGTTTTGTGGCATAATTTTTATTTTATGTTGGTTAATAATATATCAATATATAAAATTAAAATAGAAAAATTAAATATTTGTAAGAAAAATATAAGTTTTAACTACTTAGACAGACCTAATAAAGAGGTTACTGACTTTTGTCATATGCCAACAGTTTATGATTGCTAATTTTGCATTAAACCAAAGATCATGAATCTTCCCTACGCAGAACCCTATAAAACCAAAATGGTTGAATATATAAAGCCATCAACCCTTGAAGAACGCAAACAATGGATCAAGGAAGCTAATTATAATTTATTCAACTTAACTTCAGAAAAAGTATTTATTGATCTCTTAACTGATTCTGGAACTGGTGCCATGAGCGATAAGCAATGGGCCGAAATGATGATTGGTGATGAAAGTTATGCCGGATCGCAATCGTTTTTAAAATTAAAAAATACTGTAAAGCGCATTACCGGGTTCGACTATTTTTTACCAACCCATCAGGGAAGAGCAGCTGAAAACGTCTTGTTTTCAGTTCTGGTAAAAGAAGGAGATGTGATTCCAGGAAATTCCCATTTTGACACCACAAAAGGACATATTGAATTCAGAAAAGCATCAACCCTGGACTGCACTATTGATGAAGCTTTCAATACCACTGTGTATCATCCTTTTAAAGGGAACGTCAATATTGAAAAATTAGAAACAGCATTAAAAAACAATCCAGAGAATAACATTCCTTTTGTCATTGTTACGGTAACCTGTAACTCGGCAGGCGGGCAACCCGTTTCCATGCAAAACATAAAAGAAGTTTCTAAAATTTGCAAAAAATATCACATTCCTTTAATCATTGATGCCGCACGGTTTGCTGAAAATGCCTACTTTATTAAAATAAGGGAAGAAGGATATAAAGATGCCTCCATTAAAGAAATAGTCAAAGAATTTTTCTCAAATGCCGACGGCATGACCATGAGTGCAAAAAAAGACGGCCTGGTAAATATGGGCGGATTTATTGCGCTGAATGATGAAGAGGTATACAAAAAAGCCACCGTTTATAATATTATGTTTGAAGGCTTTATAACCTATGGCGGATTAAACGGAAGAGATATGGGAGCCCTAGCAGTAGGTTTAGATGAAGCCACAGAGTTTGATTATCTTGAAACCAGGATAAAGCAAGTGGCCTATTTGGGAACGCAATTAGTGGAATTTGGAGTCCCCGTGCAGCAGCCATTTGGCGGTCATGCTATCTTTTTAGATGCCAATAAATTTGTGCCAACCATACCAAGAGATGAATTTAGAGCCCAAGCTTTAGCTATAGAACTTTATATAGTTGGTGGTATTAGAGGAGTTGAGATTGGTACTATTCTGGCAGACAGAGATCCGTTTACTCACAAAAACAGATATCCGGAATTAGAATTGGTGCGTTTAGCCATTCCTCGCAGAACCTATTCTTTAAACCATATGAAATATATTGCCTCGGTAATTAAAGAGATTTATGCTACACGAAGCGAAGCTAAAAGAGGGTACAGAATCATTGAAGAAGCACCCATTATGCGACACTTTACCGTTAAATTGGAAAAAATTACAGTTTGAACTAAATAACTTAAGAAATAAAAAAATCCATAATCAAAGCACTTAAGATTATGGATTTTTAAAGTCAGACAGCATTTAATTTTACCAATATTTTTTTTCTAAGGTTTTAATTTTATTGAGAATATAATCTGAGTTTTTGTCCATCCATTTTTTTTGTTCTTCGCTGGCCTTTATATATTGTTTAGAATACAAAGAATAAGGATTGTTAACATCATTAGCTACTTTTTTAAAATCTTCCGATTTTTTAAGAGTATTTAATTTATTTAGAAAAACACTATCCATATTGTTTCTTTTAAAAATGTTTAATTAATCGTTTAAATTATCCAAATTTAATTTGATTTCACATGACAAAAGTCATGTTTTAATCAGCTCTTTTTTATTAATTTACAGTGTAATATTGAGGTATCTTAAATGTAACCAAACCTGATATTATGGAAGAAAAAGGAAATGCATTATAATGTGTTTCCTTTTTCTATTTCATATTCTTCTTAAAATGTGGAACGCATTGTATTCTATTCTTTTTCAAATTATATTTATCGAAAATTAATAACGCTATTCTAGGAAAGCCATTTTGACCATTTGTCTTCTTGTATTAAGCAATACTTTTATGGTCATCACCTGGTATGGCCATTTAAAATTTTCAGAATGGAAGTGGTCCAGCAAATTAGGACTTATTGCAATTATTCTTATTAGTTGGGGTATTGCCTTGTTTGAATATATGTTTCAAGTACCAGCCAACAAAATAGGCTTTAAGAATAATGGGGACCTTTTACTTTAATACAACTTAAAGTTATTCAAGAAGTGATTACCCTTTTAGTTTTTGCTGTTTTTACCTTAGTTGTGTTCAAAACAGAGACCTTCAGATTGAATCATGTCATTGCTTTTGCCCTATTGATTTTAGCAGTATATTTTACGTTTAAAAAGTAATCTCAGGTTATAAACCTTTAAAAATTTACTATTTTTTTACTATAACCCCATTTTCTAATATCAAATCATACTTATAACCAGCACCAAAGTCCTTATTTAAAACGACCTCAGCTTTTATGGTCACTACAGAACCTACATCGACCATTTCATCTGAAGTGATTACTAGATCAAAATCATCCTGACTTCCATCTTCCAAATGAATCCAGTTCTTGCCCATGATTCCAAGATTGATTTTTGTGCATTCACCATCAATCTGAACGGTCTGTCCTTCATATTTTTTTGGATTATTTACAATTTCAGAAATTTTAATGGATCCTTTTTGTCTTGTTATTTTTATTTTCTCTGAGGAAGTTGCCAATGTATTAACTTCCATGTTATCAGTACCCGCAGAATCTACCTCATTCCCATGATTTGAAGAAACTAAATTTCCTATTAAATACAATTCATCAAACACTTTATTCAATACTTTACTTTCAAAATTATTTTTCAAAAGACCCCCAACGTAAAAATAAGTGTCTCCTATTTTGGCATCTGTGCTACTTACAGCAATCCAAAAGACCTTTTCTCCTTCTGTGACATTTAGATAGGTGTAATTTGCAGTAGGAAGAATCTCGTTTACCACTACGGTATGTAATTTAGAAGATTCAGGGTTCAGTACTTGATTTGTGTTTTCTATATTATTATTTATAACTTCAGAAGGAATTGTTTTGTGTTTGTCTTTACACGAGAAAAACAAAAAAATAGTAAGAACAAAAGTAATTATGAAATATTTCATGCTGCGATATTTATTATTATTAGAAAAATAGTATGTTTAAATTCTAAAGCAATATTACCAATAATTAATTAAATATTTTGTGACAGATATCATGTTAAATCACAAAAAACCTAACCGTATTTTTACGGTTAGGTTTAAATTTTTCTATAAAAGATATTTCAATTATTCTTCCATTTCTGCCATGTCACCCATGTCTTCATCAACATGATGCAATTTCATCATTAAACCACCAAAATCGCCATAAACTTGTTGGTATACTATTTTACCGTCAGCATCAAAATCAAAAGATTCATAAAGTTTTATTTGTGCTGATTTGGCCTCTGTTGAATCTGTAGCAGGAAGTGTAATTTCCCAAGTGCTATAATGTCTTACAGATCCATCTGGTTTTTTTGTATCAGGATTAACCCCTGGAAGTAAAACGGGAGGACTGGTCAGTAATTTAAAATCATAATACTCCCACATTCTCTTATCATTGGCTATAACCTCATCTAATGTTAAAGTATCTTTCTCGGCCCCTACACCTGTTTCTAACATGATAAAATCCTTGGAATACATTGAATAATCAATATTCTCATTCTGCCAGCCTTCAAGGTTAGCTAAAACGGTTTGTGAATTTTTTTCAAACGCTTCCTGAGCGGAATTGTCTGGTTTTTCTTGGCAACCTATAAAAATGGTCGCGCAGAATAAAATGAAAATAATTTGTTTCATAATGTTGATTTTAGTTTGTTATTTCCTTTAAAGTTAAGTAAAATATGCTCAAAATTATTAGAAAGAATTGAAAATCAACAATATTAGCTGTGTTAATGAAGTTTAATTTAAAAAAAAAATCAATGATTTTAGCTTATTTTAAGCCTTTTCACTTCTTTTTCCTTTTTCTTTTGTTCAAGGTTTTCAAGCTCAAGTCTTATTTCTTCACTTCGCTTATTTAACTGACTCATCTTTTCATCTCTGGCTTTCTGCTTGATAGCTTTCTCTTCAAGTCTCAATTGTTCCTTTTTAAGTTCAATTTTAAGAGCCTTTTTTTCTTGAATTTTTTCTAAAGCAACAGAAGCATAAGCATAACCATACATACTAATAAATAATAAGGCAACAATACCTAAAATGACGTAACCGTTTTCCATGAGGGTAAGGGATTAAAATAATTAATTAATAAAAAAGCTACTCTAAAATTACAAATTCCTAAAATTAAAACTGATAACTAAGAATAATTAATTTATTATAAAAGTATATAAATAGATGTATTGAATAAAAATTAATAGTTGAAGGACTTAAAAAGTAGTTAAAAATAAGTTTATAACAATAAAACCCTCCATTTCACGACGAAATGGAGGGTTTTATTTAGTATAGGTGTAGGTTTATCAATGACCCTTAAAAAAGTTTAATGACCACTCATTTGAGCATTATATCCCCAGATTTCATCTCATGAATTTTTAAAAGTGGCTCTGGATACATCTTGCTGATTTTGAAACGCGTTTTCGCTATTTACTTTATTAAAGGTTTTTATACTATTCTTATTCAGAAACTTCAATAAATATCAAAAAAAAACCTCTTAATATGAGAGGTTTCCTTTTTATTTGTTAGTTATTTCTTTGCCTTCATGTTCCCACTGGGTAATACCCCCTTCTAAGTTGTAAATTTTTTTAAATCCTGCTGTTAATAATTTTTCTGAGCAGTCCCTACTCCTTTTACCACTGCGACAATATAAAATCACAGGTTTCTTCTTGTCAAGTTTTAGAATATCTTCATCAATGGTAGGAGAATAATAATCTATATTTTGAGCATTGGCTATATACCCCGTATTGTATTCTTCAGGAGTCCTAACATCTACCAATTGTACATCATCAATTTTTAACAAAGATTCCATTTCTTCAACAGTAATATCCTTTATACCTGATTCTAATTGTCCTTTACAACTAATTACCAAGAAAAAAAGTAAGCCAAAAACAATTAATAACTTTTTCATTTTATAATAATTATTCGATTTCACCTTGCCATTGCATCATACCCCCAATAAGGTTATAAGCATTTTTAAAACCTAATTGATCCATAATTTTACAAGCCTGCCCACTTCTGTTTCCCGATCTACAATATACATAATAGTTTTTATCTTTATCGAGTTTTTGAATTTCAGCAATAAAATCATGTCCTCTATAAAAATCAATATGAATGGCCTTTGGAATTATTCCAGCAGCTACTTCGTTATCTGTTCTTACGTCTATTATAACAGCTTTATCATCATTTTCAAGCTGTTCTGCCCATTCATCTTGTGTTAGTTCTTCCATTTTAAAAAATTATAAGGCACAAAAATAGCATATATTCATAACTCTATGAAAGAAAAATATTTTTTTGAACTCAATAGTACTTATTTGTCATTATACTTTAATAGTACAACCAATAGCTTTCGTTTCTTTCTGCTTAACATCCTCTCCATTTAATAAGGCATCAACAGCATTTTCAACATACTTTGTTTTTACAGCAGAGGCATCCTGATAATTATCGTCAATGGCCCCAATATACTTCACAACATTTCCTTTTTTAGTTTTCTGCAAAACATACATATGCGGTGTTTTAGTAGCACCATATTTTGGATATACTTTCTGACCCTCATCCACCAAATATGGAAATGTAAACTCCTTTTCTTTGGCCCTTTGCTGCATGGCCTTATAACTATCACCTGGTTGCGCAAGAGGATTGTTAGGGTTAATGGCGATTACCGGATATCCTTTTAAGGCATACTTTTTATCAAGTGCTATGATTCTGTCTTCATAGGCTATTGCATAAGGACAGGTATTACAGGTAAAGGTAATTATAAAGCCTTTTGCATCATTATAATCTGAAAGTGATATCATTTTACCATCCACATTTTTTAATTCAAAATCAGACACCACGTCGCCTATTTGGTAACCTGAATCTTTAACTAAATTATTGTTTGAGAAATCGCTAATCAATGAAATCATCATGATTGACAATATTACTGGTGTTTTCATAAGTCTTTATTTTAAAAATTGAAGTGTTTCTTTTTCTAATGTTTTATAAGTAAACGATTGTTCAAAAAACTTGGAGTTATCATTTTTATAAATGATGGTTGCAGGTATGGAACCGGACCAATCCGGATTAACCAACGGTATCCAAGTGTTCATATCCACATCATCCAACGCTATTACTTTGGATTTGATATGATGTTCTATTATAAATGGTTTTAGTTTCGACTCATACAAATGCGGAAAATCTAAACTCACCAAAATAACCTCCACATTCTTATCACGGTATTCCTTATTTATTTTTTCAAAAAACGGCAGTTCTTTTACACAAGGCGCGCACCAGGTAGCCCAAAAATTAACTATATATACTTTATCATCTTTTTGGTTTAAATATTTTTTAAAGCCATTAAAATCATATATTTCAAGATCAATATTCACTGTTTTTATAGTGTCATTTTTTACTTCAGAAGACTTTTCTTGTTCTTTATTCATTGATGATTTATTTTCTTTACAAGAAGTGAAAAAGAAAGCAAATAGTATAATCCAAGTATATTTCATAGTGATAAATTTAAATATTACTCAGTCATTCAAAGGAGGTTTAACATATTTTTAATTAAAAATTAATGAAACTATTGTGTAATTATATTTTCATTTCTATATTTGACCGAAATAACAAATATGAATACAATTTTAAATAATACGTGGTGGTGGTGCTTTAAGAAAATTAATTTCGTGAAGTAGTCGCTTAGTATATTTAAAAATAGAAATATCAAAAAGGCTTGTCATTCACGACAAGCCTTTTTTAATGAATAAAAATGAAAACATATAACTTATATACCCATTACAAAAAAATTCTTGCAGATACTATTACGCCTGTTAGTATTTATTTAAAAATAAGAGACAACTATCCAAACAGCATTTTGCTTGAGAGTAGTGATTACCATGCCAATGATAATAGTTTTTCTTATATCTGTTTTAATCCAATAGCTTCTATTAAAGTTGAAAATGAAACTATCATTCAAACGTTTCCTGATGCCAGTTCAACAAGTTCTCCTATTTCTAAAACAGCAGATGTTACAGAGCAGATACATCAATTTACAAAACGCTTTGAAGTAACCTCAGAAACAGCATTTAAATTCATTAATAATGGTATTTTTGGTTATATAGCCTATGATGCCGTTAGATATTTTGAAGATATAAATATTTCAAAAAAAGATCATTCGGTAAACATCCCTGACATCTACTATGCTGTTTATCAAAATATTATAGCAATTAATCATCATAAAAACGAAGCCTATATATTTGCACATTGTTATGAAAGTGAAAGTAACATTGAGGATATATTTCAACTCATAAAGGCAAGAAACTTTGCCTCCTACGACTTTTCATCAAAAGGGCAAATTGAATCAAACCTAACAGATGATGAATACAAACATCATGTTGAATTAGCCAAAAAACATTGTGGCCGTGGTGACGTGTTCCAGCTGGTATTATCAAAAAGTTTTACACAAGAATTTAAAGGTGATGAATTTAATGTCTATCGCGCCTTAAGAAGCATCAATCCTTCTCCTTATTTGTTTTATTTTGATTACGGAAATTTTAAAATTTTCGGAAGCTCACCGGAAGCACAACTCATAGTAAATGACGGCAAAGCAGAAATTCATCCCATTGCCGGAACTTTTAAACGCACAGGAAATGATTTGCAAGATGCTGAATTGGCAAAACAATTAAAGATTGATGATAAAGAAAATGCCGAGCATGTGATGCTGGTGGATTTGGCAAGGAATGATTTGAGTAGAAATGGAAGCCAAGTAGTGGTTGACACCTACAGAGAAGTCCAGTTTTTTTCTCATGTCATACATTTAGTGAGCAAAGTAACCGGACAAAAGCATAAAAAGGTTTCAACCATGCAAGTAGTAGCAGACACGTTTCCTGCAGGCACCCTTAGTGGTGCACCAAAACACAGAGCCATGCAGCTTATTGAACAATACGAAAAAACAAGCCGTTCCTTCTATGGAGGCGCCATCGGTTTTATGGATTTTAACGGTAATTTTAATCATGCCATCATGATTAGAACCTTCTTAAGCAAGAATCACAAATTACATTGGCAAGCAGGCGCGGGCATTGTATCTAAATCAAATCCGGAAACTGAATTACAAGAAGTTTATAATAAATTAGGAGCCCTAACAAAAGCTATTGAATTAGCAGAAAATATTTGATATGACGAAAGTATTAGTGATAGATAATTATGATAGTTTTACCTATAATCTGGTTCATTATTTAGAAGATTTAGATTGTGAAGTGACCGTAGTTAGAAATGACAAATTAACATTAGATGATGTGGCGCCTTTTGACAAAATCGTGCTATCTCCTGGCCCAGGAATTCCAGATGAAGCAGGCTTATTAAAACCCATTATTGAGCGGTTTGCACCCACTAAAAGTATTTTAGGTGTTTGTTTAGGGCAACAAGCCATTGGAGAAGTTTTTGGTGGCACACTCATCAACTTAGAAAATGTGTATCATGGAGTAGCTACTAAAGTATCCATAACTGTTGATGACGAACCACTATTTAAGGGGTTAGAAAAAGAAATTGAAGTAGGTCGTTATCATTCCTGGGTGGTCAATCCAAATTTACCAGACGTTTTAGAAGCAACCTCAGTTGATGAAAATGGTCAAATCATGTCTTTACGTCATAAAGTGTATGATGTAAAAGGCGTACAATATCATCCGGAGTCTGTTTTAACCCCGCATGGTAAACAAATTCTAAAAAACTGGATACATTCCTAAGCTATGAAACACTTATTAAACAGACTCATAAATCACGAAAGCATTTCAAGCGAAGAAGCTAAGCAGGCCTTGGTTAATATTTCAAATGGCATGTATAACCAGAGTCAGATTGCTTCCTTTTTGACAGTTTATATGATGCGAAATATTACGCTTCATGAATTAAGAGGTTTTCGAGATGCCCTTTTAGACTTGTGTATTCCTATTGATTTAAAAGAATTTAATGCCATTGATTTATGTGGAACGGGTGGCGATGGAAAAGACACTTTTAATATTTCTACCTTAGCCTCTTTTGTCACAGCAGGAGCCGGAGTGAAAGTAGCAAAACATGGAAATTATGGTGTTTCATCGGCCTGTGGTTCATCTAATGTCATGGAACATCTAGGCATTAAGTTTTCAAATGATGAAGATTTCTTAAGACGTTCTATTGATAAAGCTGGCATATGTGTGCTGCATGCCCCTTTATTTCATCCAGCCATGAAAAACGTAGGGCCTATTAGACGTGAATTAGGTGTGAAAACCTTTTTTAATATGCTGGGACCCATGGTAAATCCTTCATTTCCAAAAAACCAGATGGTAGGTGTTTTTAATTTAGAATTGCTTCGCCTTTACGGCTATTTATATCAAAATACAGATAAAAATTATTCCATAGTTCACGCCTTAGATGGTTATGATGAAATCTCTTTAACTGGAAAAACCAAAGTGATCTCCAATCAATCTGAAAGCATGTTTTCACCTGAAGACTTAGGTGTTACACAAATTAAAGAAGAAGCTATTTTTGGAGGAAGCACCGTTGAAGATGCCGCAAAAATCTTTATGAATGTTATTCAAGGCAAAGGAACAGAAGCTCAAAATAATGTGGTTTGTGCGAATGCCGGTTTAGCTATCGCCACCTCCAATCATATAGATCATAAAAAAGGATTTGAATTAGCAAAGGAATCATTGCTTTCAGGTAAAGGACTAAAAGTATTACAAACCATTCAAGAATTAAGCAAATAGCATGACTATTTTAGACAACATAGTAAATGATAAACGAATGGAAGTTGATTTGAAAAAATCGCTTATCCCTGTAACACAATTAGAAGCTTCTGTATTGTTTCAAAGAAATACCGTTTCATTAGCCACTAATTTAAGACAAAGTAATTCAGGAATCATTGCTGAACATAAACGCCGATCGCCTTCAAAATCTGTTATCAATCAAAATTTAAACGTATTTGATGTGGCAAAAGGTTATCAGGAAGCAGGTGTCTGCGGCATGTCTGTATTAACAGACAGTAAATATTTTGGGGGCTCGTTGGATGATCTATTAATATCCAGAGCAAGTTGTAATTTACCATTATTACGCAAAGAATTTATCATTGATGAGTACCAGATTATTGAAGCCAAAGCATTTGGCGCCGATGCTATTTTATTAATTGCTGCCATTTTAACCCGAGAAGAAATAAAACAATTTTCTGAACTAGCTAAAAGTCTGGGGCTTGATGTTTTATTGGAAGTTCATAATAAAGAGGAGCTGCACAAATCGCTTATGCCAAGCCTAGATATGCTTGGGGTTAATAATAGAAACTTAAAAACATTTGAAGTCAGTTTAGAAATTAGTAAAAATTTGAGCGCTCTTATTCCAAACGAATTTGTAAAAATTTCTGAAAGTGGCATCAGCCATATTCAAGCCATTAAAGAATTAAAACTATATGGTTTTCAAGGGTTTCTTATTGGCGAAAATTTTATGAAAACAGATAATGCCGGCCAAAGTGCCAAACAATTCATTAAAGACCTAACACAATGAAAATAAAGATTTGTGGAATGAAATATCAAGATAATATTAAAGAGGTGGCCGCTTTACAACCGGATTATCTTGGCTTTATTTTTTATGATAAATCTGCAAGATATTTTCAAGATGACATGCCTGAAATTTCTCAAACTATAAAAAAAGTGGGAGTATTTGTTGATGCTGAATTGCAGGAAGTCATTAAAACCAGTAAGAAACATAAATTAAATGCGGTACAGCTTCATGGCGCTGAATCTCCCGAATATTGTAAAAATCTAAAATCACAAAACCTAGAAATCATAAAGGTGTTCTCTGTAAAAAACCAGTTTAATTTTGATCACCTGAAACCTTATGAGCTGGTGTGCGATTATTATTTGTTTGACACCAAAGGAAAATTACCTGGTGGCAATGGCTACACTTTTAATTGGAACATTTTAGAAGACTATCCTTCAACAAAACCTTATTTTTTAAGCGGTGGTATTGGGCTTGATGAAATTGAAAATATCAAAGCATTTCTAAAAAGTGACGCATCAATATATTGTTATGCTATTGATGTCAATAGTAAATTTGAAAGAGAGCCTGGACTAAAAAATATTGAAAAACTAAAAGAATTTAAATCGCACTTATGAGCTATAATGTAAACGAAAAAGGCTATTACGGTGAGTTTGGTGGGGCATACATTCCAGAAATGCTCTATCCCAATGTAGAGGAATTACGCCAAAACTATCTTAAAATAATGGCTGAACCAACCTTTAAGAAGGAATTTGATCAGCTTTTAAAAGATTATGTTGGCAGGCCTTCTCCGCTCTATTTAGCCAAACGACTTTCAGAAAAATATAATACCAATATCTATTTAAAGCGCGAAGACCTCAACCATACCGGTGCGCATAAAATAAATAATACCATTGGACAGATTTTAGTTGCAAAACGTTTGGGTAAACACAGAATAATTGCTGAAACCGGTGCAGGTCAGCATGGTGTTGCTACCGCAACTGTATGCGCTCTCATGGGATTAGAATGTATTGTCTATATGGGCGAAATAGATATTGCCAGACAAGCACCTAACGTTGCAAGAATGAAAATGCTTGGGGCAAAAGTAGTCCCTGCATTGTCAGGAAGCAGAACCTTAAAGGATGCCACAAATGAAGCTATTCGTGATTGGATCAACAATCCGGTTGACACCCATTATATTATTGGTTCTGCCATAGGACCTCATCCGTATCCAGATATGGTAACCAGATTTCAATCTGTAATTTCAGAAGAGATTAAATGGCAATTAAAAGAACAATTAGGCCGAGAAAATCCAGATTATGTAGTAGCGTGCATAGGTGGTGGCAGCAACGCTGCAGGGACTTATTATCATTTTCTTCATGAGGAGGACGTTCAAATTATTGCCGTTGAAGCTGCCGGAATGGGTATTGATTCCGGTGAAAGCGCGGCAACTTCAGTATTGGGGAAAGAAGGTATTATTCATGGCTGTAAAACCTTATTGATGCAAACTAAAGATGGTCAAATT
>DATCZQ010000005.1:0-11367 GCA_036525815.1 Yeosuana sp.
AAATAAACTAGAGATTTCATCGTAAAAAGCTTAATCTAGTTTAGAAGCGTTTGAAGCTATTTTTTAGCTGAAGATTTAATGTAACTTTAGAAATAAAGCCAAGTTAATGATTAGAAAAGGTTAATAAATATAATCAAATGCTTTGAGGGAACAGGAAGTTTAGGCTTCCTGTTTCTTTTATTGTTGGCTATTAATCAGTTGCAATACTTGTTTTTATTTAAATAAAAACAGATCTTTACGCACTGCAAAAACGGGAAAGACATGTCTTTCCCGTTTTTTATGAGATCTTTAAAATATTAAAGATTTTCAATCTCATGAGATTGAAAGACCATAATAAAATTTATATGAATTGTTTTGGATCTGCTTGATTTCTATAATGTAATTACTTTATAAAACTTTCACACTGTGCTTTGTTTGTAGCTATATGTATTCAGACCGTTTCTTTAAATTGGTTATTAGCCTCTCTTAAAAGTCTAATAACTTCTTTATCATCAACCTGGTTAAATTCTTTGTAAAATTGTCCAACGGCATAAAAATCATAAGGTGTTAATAGACAAATGGTTTGATCAACATCAGTCATGTCTTCTATTTTTTTTATAACTGAAGCGGGACCAACTGGTAAAGCCACTATTATTTTGGAAGGCTTTTGTTTTTTAATAAGTTTGATACAGGAGATGAGGGTGTGACCTGTCGCCACACCATCGTCTACCAGAATAACAATTTTATTTTTTAAACTACGAGCTGTTTTAGTGCCATAATAATTGTCCTGGCGCTGTTTTAAAAGTTGTCTTATTTTTTTGGTTTCTTCAATTAAATACGCTTCTGAAATAGTATTGGAATTAACACTTAAAATGCGGTCATTAAGAGTAACGGCTCCAATGGCATATTCCTTATTGGCTGGATGTCCAATTTTTTTTGAAAGCACAATTTCTAATGGCGCATGCAATTGTGTTGCGATGGCATAACCTAATGGCAAACCTCCTCTTGGAATAGTAACCACTATGACATCCTTAGTATTACTATAGTTTTTTAACTTTTTAGCAAGTAATAATCCAGCTTCAGTTCTATTATTAAACATACTTATTATTATTTATTCAAATAAACATCAAACCAATGAACCGTTTCTTGGGCCACTATATCTAGTTTACCTGGTTCTTCAAATAAATGTGAAGCGCCAGCAATTATTTTTAATTCACAAATGCCTGGTATTTGTTTTTTTGCTTTTTCATTGAGTTCTATGACAACATCGTCATTTCCTCCAACTATCAAAAGTGTGGGTGTTTCAATTTTTTTTAACGCAGACATGGCTAGATCTGGCCTGCCTCCTCTGGAAACAATGGCTTTGATATTCTTACCTAAAACTGCAGCTGCTTTTAATGCCGAGGCAGCACCAGTACTTGCCCCAAAATAACCAATCAGTAAATGTTTCGTTTCTTTATTATTTGTAATCCACATGGTCGCTTTTAATAACCTTTCAGAAAGAAGGTCAATATCAAATCGGTTTTCATAGGTCATGTCTTCCTGTGCCGTAAGAAGATCAAATAATAAACTTGAATAACCTTTTTCCAGCAAAAAATTTGCTACATAATTATTTCTGCTGCTAAATCGGCTGCTTCCGCTACCATGTGAAAATAAGATAATGCCTTTGCTGTCTTTTTTTAAGCGCAAAATACCATTCAGATGAGTATTCCCGATGGGAATTTCAATTTCTTTATAATTAACTTTAGTTTCCATAATCTTTATTTAAAACATAATATTGTGGTAGACCATTGATTTTAAATTCTTAGGAAGACTGGTTCTTATATCTTCCAATTCTCCTAAAGAAATATATTTTCTTAATAATATAAATGTGGTATCAATATAGTTTTCAGCAAGTTCGTCAGATTCAAAGTCGTGGACTGAGGTGACACCATCATATTTTCTAACCAGATCAATAAATTCTGTCATTGTTTTTATTTTTTCTTTTTTTTGAATAGTCCATCCATTAACGTAGACAGCTTTTAAAAACATGGGGAATTGTGAAATTAAATTCAAAGATTCTTCAGTTGTAATAACATCTCTTAATGCATGTAAGATAGAAGAGAGTATGCGTCCTGCTTTATCTGTATTGTCGTCTAAATTCATTTCTTTGGTATAATTTTTTAAAAATGAATTTGCCTCTTTTGCAAATTGTGTGAAATTAAGTGCCATTTTAGGATGTTTTTAGTTTATATATAAAATTGCTAACTCCAATGGTTTTTTCAAATGATATTGATCAGTGCAGTAAAAATAATCTATTTATATATTTGATATATAGCATATTAAATTGTGTTAACTCTATCAAATAATGCCAGACAAATTCTTAATGAACGTTATCTTCTAAAAGATAATAAAGGCCATATCATTGAAACACCTGAACAACTTTTTAAGCGTGTATCTAAGTTTGTTGCTGGTTGTGAGAAACATCAAAAAGATTTTTTTGAAAGGCAGTTTTATAAAATGCTTAGTGGGCTTTATTTTTTACCAAATTCTCCAACATTAATGAATGCAGGATGTAAAAATGGACAACTAAGTGCTTGTTTTGTGCTTCCGGTGGAAGATAGTTTAAAGGGAATATTTAATACTTTAAAATATGCCGCTCTAATTCATCAAAGTGGTGGAGGTACCGGGTTTAATTTTTCAAAGCTGCGTCCTAAAGATGATATTGTAAGTTCTGCCAATGGCACTTCTTCAGGGCCAGTAGCCTTTATAAAAGTATATGATGCAGCCACTGAATATGTGAAACAAGGGGGTAAACGAAGAGGAGCAAATATGGGTATATTAAATATCAATCATCCCGATATTGAAGCCTTTATTACTTCTAAATCAAGTAAAGATGCCATTGAAAATTTTAATATTTCAGTGGGAATCTCAGATGATTTTATGCGAGCTGTGGTACAAGATTTAAATTGGAATCTCATAAACCCTCGAACCAAAAAAATAACAAAAGTATTAAAGGCCAAAGATTTATGGCATTTAATTGTTCATGAAGCCTGGCGTACCGGTGATCCTGGTTTAATTTTCATAGATACAATAAATACCCAAAACCCAACACCCAAAATTGGAAGCATAGAATGTACAAACCCTTGTGGAGAAGTGCCCTTATTGAATTATGAAAGTTGCAATTTAGGCTCCATTAATCTTGCGAAGATGATAATGGAAAAGGACGAAAAAATAGTTATAGACTGGAAAAAACTAACAAAGACCATCCATTTAGGAATTCGCTTTTTAGATAATATTATTACTTTAAATCATTATTTATTACCACAGATAAAAAGGATAACAACCGCTAATAGAAAGATTGGATTAGGGGTTATGGGCTGGGCAGAATTACTCATCCTGCTGGAAGTGCCATATGCTTCTGATGAAGCAGTTGCATTAGCTGAACAAGTCATGCAGTTAATTAAAAAAGAAAGTTACACCGCTTCAGAGAAATTGGCAAATGAAAGAGGTGCTTTTCCAAATTGGAATGATAGTATTTATGCACCAATATATAAATTAAGAAATGCCACTTGCAACAGTATTGCACCTACAGGAACTATTTCTGTAATTGCAAATACTTCTTATTCTATTGAACCAATATTCGCATTGGCATACAACCGGGTGGGAATTTTAGGAAATGAAACCCAAACTGAAATCAACACGCTTTTTATTGAGAAAATAAGACAATTAAATCTCTGGACTCCACAAGTTGAAAATACCATTTTAAAAACAGGCAGCATTGAAAATTTACAAATAATTCCAGACCATGTTAAGAATCTTTTTAAAACAAGTTTGGACATTCCATGGCACTATCATTTGTTGCATCAAAGAGCCTTTCAAAAATATACAGATAATGCCGTTTCTAAAACTATCAACCTATTAGAAGAGAAAACAGCTGAAGATGTTTCTAAGATATTTATGACTGCTTGGAAATATAAATTAAAAGGCATAACCATCTATAGAAATGGTAGCAAAACAAATCAAGTACTTCAAAAATGTAGTTTAAATAATAGCAGTAGCTGTTAATCATTTCAGCTTGATAAATATCATTGTAACAGGCTAATATTGTCTTTAATTTTAGTCAAAATAAGGTGACCATGAGAAAAATTTTGATTCCTACTGATTTTTCTGATAACGCAATGAATGCCATTCATTACGGGGTTGATTTATTTAAATATGAGATCAGTGAGTTCTATTTTATGCACGCTTATCAAGATGAAATTTATGCAGATGAGCATACGCTCACAAGAGAATCATTAGAGGAAGCAAAAAAAACAGTAAGTAAAAGATCTCATGAACAATTACAGGAACTATTAAAAAATGTTAAAAAATACTCACCAAATCCAAAACATAAACATCATATTATTTCTTCCAATAGTCTTCTTTTAGATGAAGCTGATAAAATTGTTGATGAGGAAAATATTGATATTGTTGTCATGGGTACCCGTGGAAAAACTAATGATAGAAACTTAACATTTGGTAGTCATACACTTCAGGTTTTAAAATATGTGCAGTGCCCCGTTATGGCCATTCCAGAAAATTATAA
This sequence comes from Yeosuana sp., assembly GCA_036525815.1. GTDB lineage: Bacteria > Bacteroidota > Bacteroidia > Flavobacteriales > Flavobacteriaceae > Yeosuana. The sequence continues at coordinate 4,547 of DATCZQ010000005.1, forward strand.
ATATACGCAGCCCAGACATATTCTTTTTCCAACAAATTATATGATTCCATTTAAACGCAGGGAACTAAAATTACTGTGTGAAATGGCGGCACCATATAGAGCTGTAATTGATATGCTATATATTTCTAAAACAGAGAAACTCTCCATGAGGCAAGAAGATAACAGAGATTTTGTTAAAGAAACATTATGTAAGAATACCATCAGTTTTAAAGTGGCTAAAAGCAAAGACATACTTGAAACTATCTATAAATACATTAAAGAAAATAATATTGATATGTTGGTCATGGTCAATACGAGACATTCCTTTTTAGAAAATATAATTTTCCAATCTACAATAGACGAATTAAGCTTAAATCTGGACATCCCGTTGTTAGCATTACAAAACATGAAACGTGACGAATTATAAATTATAAAACTATATCATGAAAAAGATTCTTCTTCCTACCGATTTTTCTGAAAATTCTTGGAATGCCATAGTGTACGCCTTACAGTTATTTAAAAATGAAAAATGCAAATTTTATTTGTTGAATGTTTATACACCAGTAATTTATCAAACGGAGTATTTATACGGTAGTCCGGCATTATTTAGTGGTCCTACTCAGTTTGGGGTGCCAGATCCTATTGGAGAGACCTCATTACAATTGTTAAAAGACTTTAAGGACAGGATCAATAAGGAATATAATAATCCAAAACACAGCTTTGAAACGATATCTGTTTTTAATACTTTAATTTCTGAAATTAAAGAACTGGTAGAAGAGAAGGCTATTGATTATGTGGTTATGGGCACGAAAGGTGCTACAGGGGCCAAAGAAGTTTTATTTGGATCAAATACAGTTCATGTATTCAAAAGTATCAAATGCGCAGTATTAGCGATTCCTCAAAATTTCAAATTTGAAACACCTCATGAAATACTCTTTCCAACAGATTATGAAATAGAATTTACTGAAAAACAACTTCAGCCATTAATTGACATTACCTCTTTATACATCTCAAGAATCAATATTTTAAATGTTTCTTATGGATATGCATTATCTGAAAAACAAGAAATAAATAAAAAGGAACTGGAGAAACTATTTGAAAATACGGCCTACTTATTTCACAGTGTGGTTAATGAATCTGTTCCGGAGGCCATCTCTGAATTTCAGTTAAGAGCTCGAATTAATTTATTGGTAATGATCAATAATAAACATTCATTTTTTGAAAACTTGTTTTTTAAAAATACGGTGAATCAAATAGGTTTTCACTTAAATATCCCTTTTTTACTTATTCCCGCTAAAACTAAAAAATCATAAATCATGGAAAAACGAATTTTATTACCAACAGATTTTTCAGATAACTCATGGAGCGCTATAGTTTATGCTTTAAAACTCTATGCAGATGAGGTATGTACATTTCACTTTCTACATTCAACTGCTTTGGGGGCAACAACGATGACAAATCTGTCAAATAAATTAAAAACAACAATACATGAAACTGCTCTAAAAGAATTATTAGAATTGAAAGAAATGGCAGAAAGCTCAGATGCTAATTCAAATCATAGGTTTGAAATTATATTAAGTTCAAAAGATTTAAATATGGCGGTTGATGAAGCCATCATTAAGTATGATATCGATCTTATTATAATGGGTACTAAAGGAGCAACCGGAACCGGGGAATTTTTATTTGGAACCAATACGGTACATCTTATTAATAATATAAGTATGTGTCCTGTTTTAGTTTTGCCTGAGGATTATGATTTTGTTGAGCCAAAGGAAATTGCCTTTCCAACAGATTTTAATCATTTTTTTAGTAAAACTGAATTAGAACCTTTAAAACAATTGGCGGATATGTATAATGCGAAAATTAGAATTGTACATATCAATGAAGAAGAAAAACTAGATGATCTTCAGGAGTATAATTTGATGGTCTTAAAAAGTTATCTGTTTGATTACGAGCATAGTTTTCACTGGATGCCTGAGTATGCAAAAAAAACAATTGAAATTAAAGACTTTGTTACTGAATTAGACATTAACATGCTGGCTATGATCAACTATAAGCATAGTTTTATTGAAAATATCATAAAGGAACCTGTAATAAAAAAGATAGGCCGTCAACCTATAGTGCCATTCTTAGTGATACCGGAATGAGTTGATATATATCATTGCCATAAGAGGCTTTCTATTTTATATTTAAATTAAAACAAGATAAAAATGAAGCGCAAAATATTGTTGCCTACAGATTTTTCAAGGAATGCCTGGCGCGCTATAACCTACGCACAAGAATTATACAAAAATGAATCCTGCATTTTTTATATTTTAAATGTGTTTTCTGCAACGGGCAATCCTATTGTTAGTTTAATTAGTCTTGAGCCAGGAAGTGAACTATATGAAACAGCCAGGCTTAAATCAGAAAACGGTTTAGCAAAAATTTTAGATAAGTTGACTCTTGAAAAGAATAAGAATTCCAAACATCATTTTGAAGTAATTTCAAAATTTAACAAAACCATAGAGGCTATTAAAACGGCAGTAGAGGAAAAGGATATAGATATGATTGTGATGGGTAGTAAAGGAGAGACAGAATCTATTAAAGCAGTGTTTGGCAGTGTTGCCATTGATGTTATGGAAAAAGTGCGCAATTGCCCGGTTATAGTGGTTCCAGAATTAGCTAAAAATAACTTACCTAAAGAAATAGTTTTCCCAACTAGTTTTAAAACCCACTTAAAAAGGAGAGAACTAAAACATTTAATAGAGTTGGCTCAAAGCTGTAAGGCTTCTGTCAAATTCCTACATATCAAAACTGAAGAAAAGTTGAATAAAGTGCAAGTTAATAATAAAAAACTACTGGAAGAGTATTTTGAAAATGTTGATTATTCATTCCATGAGCTGAGTCATAATGACATATTTGTTGCAATAAATTGTTTTGTAGAAAGCAGAGATAGTGATATGGTTGCTTTTATAAATAAAAAGCATGCTTTTTTTGGAAGTATTTTAACCAAACCTCTAGTAAAAGAAATAGGATATGCTTCAAAAGTACCATTGTTGGTCATGCATGATTTAAGAAACTAAAGTTTATAAAAGTATTTTCAACTTTTCGATTTAAAGGAATTAATAATTTAAAATTGAGAACAGATGAGACAAATTGGTATATGGCTAGACAAAAAAAAAGCTCATATTGTTGATATTCATGATGGTAGAGTTAGTTTAAATACAATATTATCTGAAGTGGAAGATTTTCATCCATCTGGAGGTTTCGGACTTGGATATAAGGGAAGCCCTCAAGATGCAATGGCTGAAAACAAATATATGAAACGCGAAAAGCAACAGTTAAAAAAATATTTTAAAAATATTGTTTATGCTGTAAGCGATGCAGAAGCCTTAGTGATTTTTGGCCCGGCAGAAACGGGAGAAAAGTTTTATAAAGAGTTGACAGAAAGCTATGGTGATATCAAAGCCAAAGTTAAAGATGTTGTGAAAACAGATAGTATGACCAAAAAGCAAGTAAAGGCATGGGTTAAAGAATTTTTTGATATTCCTGTAAGAGTTAAAGGATTTTAGTTATTAAAACAGAATTCTAATTACTTTTTTTCACCAGTGTAATACGCTCTAAAATGGAAATAGATACTATTGATATTATTAAATCTTCTGGTGAAAAGGTCAAATTTTCATTGGATAAGTTAAAATTGTCTTTAAAACGAATTGGCACCGATGATCATACGGTAAATCAAATTGTTGATACGGTAAAAGATGAGTTGTATCAGGGTATTTCAACAAAGGAAATATATAATAGAGCCTTTGCAATGCTCAAAAAAAGGAAAAGCTATTGGGCTTCAAAATATAAATTAAAAAAGGCTATTTATGAGTTAGGACCAACAGGTTTTCCGTTTGAGAATTTTATAAGTGCTATCTTAAAATATTCAGGATATAAAACCGAAGTGGGTACAATTTTACAAGGGCATTGCGTTAAACATGAAATAGATGTTTTAGCACATAAAAATAGTGATACTACTATTATAGAATGCAAATTTCATAATGAACAAGGTCTTAATTGTAATGTGAAAATCCCGCTTTATATACATTCCCGCTATAATGATGTGAAAACACATTGGAATTCTAATCCAAAAAACGGCACCAAGCTTACCAATGGCTGGGTGGTTACCAATACCCGTTTTACTGAGGACGCCTTGCAATATGGTAAATGTGCTAATTTGTATTTATTAAGTTGGGATTACCCAAAAAACAATGGTCTAAAGGATAGAATTGATCGTCTGGGCTTATATCCAATTACTGTTTCTACATTATTAACTAACAGAGAAAAACAGTTTTTATTAAGCAGAGATGTTGTGCTTTGCAGAGAATTGGTTGGCGATGCTTTTTATCTAGATCATTTAGGAATTTCAGAAACAAGAAAGGCGAGAATTCTGAAAGAAATTAACATGCTTTGTCATACTTAAAAAGGCCCTCATGAAAAATTCAATTAAAATTAATTTTTTGGGAGCAGCTGGGGTTGTGACAGGATCTAAATTTCTTATTGAAACATCCGAGAAAAACATACTGATTGACTGTGGCATGTTTCAGGGCTTAAAGGAACTAAGAGAACTTAACTGGAGTAATCTTCCTGTTAATGTTATAAACATTGATGTCGTATTATTAACGCATGGCCATTTAGATCATGTAGGTTATTTACCCAGACTTTTAAAACAAGGGTTTCAGGGCAAAATTATTGGTACCGCACCAACGTTAGCCATTGCAGAAATCATTTTAAGAGACAGTGCTAAAATACATGAAGAAGATGCTGAAAAGGCAAACAAAGAAAAATACACAAAACATGATCCGGCATTACCTTTTTATACTACACTTGAAGTTGAAAAAACTTTAAAGTTTTTTCAAATAGAAGTAATTGATAAATGGATTAAACTTTCTGAAAATATATCCTATCGTTTTCAATCTAACGGACATATTTTAGGAGCTACTTTTATTGATTTAGATATCAACGGAAAACGCTTTGTTTTTTCAGGAGATATTGGCAGACCAAATGATTATTTGTTAGCGGATCCTAAAAAACCTGAATGGGCAGATTATTTATTCATAGAAAGCACTTATGGAAATAAGTTACATGAAAAGGAGGACATTGTTCAAATTCTTTCTGAATTAATTAAAGAAACCATTTATAAAAAGGGCAATTTAATTATTCCAAGTTTTGCTGTTGAAAGATTGCAGACCCTTATTTATATATTATGGAAACTATATAAAATCAATAAAATACCTAACATTCCTATTTTTATTGATAGCCCTATGGGAAATAGTGTTTTAGAAGTTTTTCAACGTTTTCCTAATGGGCATAAATTATCAGTTTCAGAATACAAGGCCATGTGTAATCACGTAATTATTTTAGAATCTTATAAAGAAACCTGGGAAACTATTGACAATAAAAGTGCTAAAATAGTAATAGCAGGAAGTGGCATGGTAACAGGTGGGCGGGTGTTAACCTATTTACAACAGCTAATAGATGAGCCCACAACAACTGTTTTATTAGTAGGCTATCAGGCAGAAGGGACAAGAGGCAGGCAATTGCAAGATGGCGCACATGAAATTAAATTTTTTGGCAAATATTATCCTGTTAAAGCCACTATTAGAAGTGTTGAAAGTCTTTCCGCTCATGCCGATCAAAATGATTTAATCAGTTGGACGAATAGCATAAAAAATATACCAGAAAACGTATTTCTAATTCATGGAGAACCACCTGCATTAGATGCCTTTCGCACAAAAATAAAAGACATTTATAACTGGAATGTGACAATTCCTAAACTCTTAGATGTTCAAACAATTATCATTTAGTTTTAATAATATCAATAATGGAATCACAACAAATTTATAATGATTATAACAACACCAAATCTTTGCAAGAATGGCTAAAAAACTTCAAAAAGCAGGAGATGGTGCTTAAAGAATTAGAACGTGAGTTACAATTCTATACCACTTTACTATATAAACCTATTTTTAAATCTCGGGTAATGAATTTATATGAAACATTAGCCAGATTTAAATATGACCTGGGATATTTAGATGAAGACCGTTTAAAATTAATGGGTAAAATAAGTACCCGATTAAATCAAATTAGCAGTAAAATTGAAAATAAAGAGGTCACTTTTGACAATATTTTGAAAAATAATATAAATGAATTAGAGATAGAAATCAGTAAGTTTCATGAAGAACTTTCTAGTTTGAAGTTAGGCTTATTTGAATATATACAAAGTACTATTCTTGACTAAATTTTGTCAACAAAAACTTCTCAAAATTAACTTTAGCTGATTGATGAAAATCATTGTGGAAAGTCCAATTTCAAAATACCTTCGTGATAATAAATAAGTTAAACTAAAAATATTAATATTATGACAACACTTATGAAACGCAGAAAAAGAAATGAATTATCTCCAATGGAAAACAGATTATTAACACCATGGAATAATAACTTTTTAAGACCTTGGACCAGTAGATTATTTAGCTCAAGTTTTGATGATTTAAATAGTCTGTTAAGATTTGATGATGTTTTTAAAGATGACTTTTTTGCAGAGGATAGTTTGATGCCTGCCATGAATGTAAAAGAGCACAATAAAGATTTTGAAATAGAATTAGCCGTGCCTGGTTTTAATAAAAAAGATTTTGAGGTGACTATTGAAGAAGATGTGCTTCATATTTCTGGAGAAAAGGAAGTAGAAAAAGAAGAAAAAGAAGAAGATTTTTCCCGTAAAGAGTTTAGCTACAAATCTTTTAAAAGATCTATGGTGCTTCCACCTTCTATAGATTTAAATCAAGATGTTAAAGCAAGTTACAAAAATGGTATTT
>DATCZQ010000006.1:0-15387 GCA_036525815.1 Yeosuana sp.
TCTGAGATGGGCTTGGCTTACATAAATGGCTCTCAAACTGATAATCTTGCAAATTCCGAAAGCTGTGCTGTTTGTTTAAAGCATTTTGTAGGGTATGGTGCGGGTAGAAATGGCAAAGACAGAGCCAATGCTTTAATCCCGGAAAATAGTTTAAGGCAGTATTTTTTACCACCATTTGAAAGAGCTATTAAAGAAGGCGCGGCAAGTGTTATGATAAGTTCCAATGCGGTGAATGGTATTCCCTGTCATATAAACAAGTATTATATCACAGATATTTTAAAAGGAGAATTGGGCTTTAAAGGGGTTGTGATCTCTGATTTTAGTGATGTTGATTTTTTAACTGAAGTTCATGAAATAACCAGTAATAAAAAAGAAGCAACTAAAATGGCAGTGAATGCCGGATTAGATGTTTTAATGAATCCTTATGATATTGATGTTGTGGATTACATTGTTGAAATGGTTGAAAGCAATGAAATTACAATAGACAGAATAAATGATGCAGTAACCAGGGTTTTAAGACTTAAATTTCAATTAAATTTATTTGAAAAACCCTATAACAATCCAGAAGATTTTCCTGATCTAGGAAGCGAAAAGCATATTGCAGAGAATTATAATACGGCCGCAGAAGCGATTACTTTACTTAAAAATAATGAGAGCGTTTTACCTTTAAAACTAGGCAAAAAAGTATTGGTTACAGGGTATGCCGCTCATTCAACAAATATTTTAAATGGTGCCTGGTCAAGAACATTTTTAGGGAGAGACACACAATACAATGACCCAACTAAACTAAGTATTTTTGACGCTATCAAAAAAGAAGTTGGAGACACTAATGCTGAGTTTGTTGAGGGCACAGATTATACAGAAGACGTTAATACTTCTTCAGCGGTTTCTAAAGCTAAAAAAGCAGATTACATTGTAGTGTGCATAGGGGAAATTCCAGCAACTGAAAAACCTTCAGACATTAACGAATTACAAGTACCTGAAATTCAACAAGAATTAGTAAAAAAACTGGCGGATTATAATAAGCCAATTATTTTGGTCATGGTACAAGGTCGACCAAGAATTATTAGAGATATTGAGCCACTTTCCAAAGCGATCGTGATGGCCTATTTACCAGGTGAAGAAGGAGGAAGAGCCGTCTCAGATGTGCTTTTTGGACATATAAACCCAAGCGGAAGATTGCCTTATACCTATCCGTTATATTCAGGGAATGCCCTCACTTATTATCATAAAAAAGCAGATATCAGAGATATTACATGGGCCTATAATGGGTTCTATACCCAATATGAATTTGGTCATGGTCTTTCTTATACCACTTTTAAGTATTCAAATGTCAAAATGGATAAGGACACCATCACGGGGGATGAAGAACTTAAAATCTCAGTAAATGTAAAAAACACAGGGCATTTGGAAGGGAAAGAAGTGGTTCAGTTATATGCTAAGGACCTTTGGGCCTCTTTAGCTCCAGATTCAAAAAGACTCATTCGATTTGAGAAAATCAATCTGAAACCTGGAGAATCAAAAACAGTATCATTTACTATTGATGAAGAGGATTTGAAATTTTTTGGAATAAATAATAAATGGATTGTTGAAGAGGGCGAATTTGAATTGCAAATAGGGGGCAACCCAAAAGAATTAATAATAAAACGAATTAATTACAAACAATAAGTTTTGCAAATAATATTTAATAATAACATGATGAAAAAAATGAGTAAAGAGATAACGGCGCTTTTTGCCATTATTATATTTTTTTCATGTGTTAATAAACCAACCAACATTATGTCAAAAACGGCAGCTGAGATTTTAGGTGATCCAGACTATTTAGCAATTTCTTATGGTGGCTATAGGCAAAATACGAGAGATGTGCAACCAACTATTAAGGAGCTAAAAGAAGACATGAAGATTCTTTCAGCTATGGGGATTAGAATATTAAGAACCTACAACGTGCAGCTAAAACAAGCGCCTAATATTTTAAAAGCAATAAGTGAATTAAAGGCAGAAGATCCAGATTTTGAGATGTATGTGATGCTTGGCGCTTGGATTGATTGCCAAAACGCATGGACTGATTTAGAACCAAACCATGATGTTGAAAGTGAAGCCAACGCCGCAGAGATTCAAAGAGCTGTAGATTTAGCCAATAAATATCCGGACATTGTTAAGATTATTGCTGTTGGGAATGAAGCGATGGTAAAATGGGCCGCAAGTTATTTTGTGCAACCTAATGTTATTTTAAAATGGGTAAATCACTTGCAGGACTTGAAAAAGGAAGGGAAACTTTCAAAAGACCTATGGATTACAAGTTCAGATGATTTTTCTTCATGGGGCGGCGGCGATTCGCTTTATCATGTACCAGATTTAGAAGGCCTTGCGAAGGCTGTAGACTATGTGTCTATGCATACCTATCCGTACCATAACACACATTATAATCCCGAATTTTGGGGCGTTCCTGATAATGAAGAAAATTTATCAGATATAGAAAAAATCGATGCGGCAATGATTCGTGCCAGAGAGTTTGCCATGAAACAATATGATAGTGTTTCAAACTACATGAAAAGTATAGGAGTTAATAAGTCAATTCACATCGGAGAAACTGGTTGGGCAACGATTTCAGATGGGCATTATGGTCCAAAAGGTTCTAGGGCAACTGACGAATATAAGGAAGGATTATATTATAAACTGATAAGAGAGTGGACCAATGAAGCAGGAATATCATGTTTTTATTTTGAAGCCTTTAATGAAAAATGGAAAGATCATCATAATAAGAAGGGATCAGAAAACCATTTCGGATTATTTACTATCGATGGACAGGCAAAATATGCCTTATGGGATATGGTTGATAATGGCGTTTTTCATGGATTAACAAGAAATGGAAATGCCATTAAAAAAACATATAATGGCGATAAGAAAAAACTATTTAAAGATGTATTGGTACCACCAAGATTAGGTGAAATACCTGCACCGCATTAGAATAATTATAGAAATCAATAATGAAAAATTTAAAACTTTATATACTTAGTTTTTTAGTATTCATCATGATGAGTTGTAACGAAAATAAGTTGTCTGTTGATGTTTATGAAACGTCTGCAAGTGGTAATAAACTGAAACAAATCACAGAATTTGTTTCAGGTAATAATCCGGCTATGATTGCATTGATCCCGGAAGAAACCTTTCAAACCATTACGGGATTTGGAGGGTCATTCACAGAAGCCTCAGCCAGCCTTTTAAATAAATTAAGTAAAGAAAACAGGGCGAAAATTTTAGAAGCTTATTTTGGAGAGGATGGTGCACAGTATTCATTAACACGTACACACATGAATTCATGTGACTTTTCATTGAGCAATTATTCTTATGCACCAGTAGAAGGTGATATAGAGTTAACTAACTTTTCAATTGAAGAAGACCGTGATGATATCATTCCAATGATTAAAGAAGCCATGGCAATATCAAGGGATGGCTTTAAAATTTTGTCGTCACCCTGGACAGCGCCGCCTTGGATGAAGGACAACAAAGATTGGCGTGGGGGTAAATTACTGCCAGAATATAATGATGCCTGGGCTTTATTCTTTTCAAAATATATAAAGGCGTATAAAGCGGAAGGTATTGACATTTGGGGTTTTACAGTTGAAAATGAACCTTTAGGCAATAATAATAACTGGGAAAGCATGCATTTTTCAGCAGAGGAGATGACCAATTTTGTTGAAAATCACTTAGGGCCTAAACTTAAAACAGAGGGTCACGATGTTAAAATTCTTGGATATGACCAAAATCGTGGCGAAGAGTTAAAAGAATGGATTGATGTAATGTATAGAGATGAAACATCCTCAAAATATTTTGATGGTACGGCTATACATTGGTATGCCAGTACCTATGATTATTTTCCGGAGTCACTACAATATGCGCATGACAAGGCACCAAACAAATATTTAATACAAACCGAAGCATGTGGGGACTCTGAAATTCCAAAATGGCAGGATGATCAATGGTACTGGGCTAAAGAGGCAACAGATTGGGGCTGGGATTGGGCGCCAGAAGACCAAAAGTATCTGCATCCAAAATATGCGCCTGTCAATCGATATGCAAGAGATATCATAGGGTGCTTAAATAATTGGGTTGATGGCTGGATTGACTGGAACATGGTTCTTGATAAACAAGGAGGGCCAAACTGGTTTAAAAATTGGTGTTTAGCGCCTGTAATTGTTGATCCGGAACTTGATGAGGTATACTTTACGCCAATTTATTATACCATGGCTCATTTCAGCAAATTTATTAGACCAGGAGCTGAGCGAATAGGTTTTACCAATTCAGATGAGCATTTAATGCTTACTGCGGCTAAAAATCCTGATGGGTCTATCGCTGTTGTAATTTTTAATCAGGATCCTGAATCAAAAAACATAAGTCTTAAATTAGGGGAAAGCACAGTTGATTTTCAAATAAACGGACAGGCTATTCAAACAGTAGTCATTCCGCAACAATAACAAACAGAAATCTAAATAATAACTAACAATAAACAAAATAAGATGGCACATCACAAAACAAATCCCAAAGATATAGTTCCTATAGGTCAGAAAATGGCTTTTGGAGCAGGGCATTTAGTTCTCAATTTATTACCAGGCGCACTAGGAATCTTTATGTTCTTTTTGTTAACAGCCTTTGGCATGGATCCATTTTTAGCAGGTTTGCTGGGTGGTCTTCCTAGAATATTTGACGCTATTACAGATCCTATCATGGGTTTTATTTCAGACAATACAAAATCAAGATGGGGTCGCAGAAGGCCGTATATTTTTGTAGGCGCTATTTTAAGTGGCATATTCTTTATTGTTTTGTGGCAATTAGACCCCGAAGATTCAGTAAACTATAATTTTTGGTATTTTCTAATCATGTCTATGGTATTCTTAGTTGGAAACACCATGTTTGCGACACCTTTAATTGGTTTAGGTTACGAAATGACCTCTGATTATAACGAACGTACGCGCATTATGGCGTTTTCTCAAACAATAGGTCAAATTGCCTGGATGATAGTGCCTTGGTTTTGGGTACTTATAGCTAATCCAGATCTTTTTGAAACACAGGCTATTGGTGTAAGACGACTTTCTATAATTGTGGGAGCCGTTTGTTTAATTTTAGGCCTATTGCCAGCTATTTTTTGTAAAGGAATTGATTCTGCGCATATGGAAAACAGAAAGAAAATTACTTTTAAAACCATGTTTTCTAATTTAAAAGATCTTTTAGATGGTATTGTGCAGGTTTCTAAAAACAAACCTTTTATGAAACTTTGCGGAGCCACCTTTTTGGTTTTTAACGGATTCCAGTTGGTGGCCTCTTTTAGCTACTTTATTATTGTTTACTATATGTTTAATGGTGATTTTGGAGCTGCAGGTAATTGGCCAGCTTGGTTTTCTACTATTACAGCTGTAATCACAGCCTTTGGAGTTATTCCTGTTGTGACTTGGATGGCTAATAATTGGGGAAAACGGAATGCTTTTGTGATTTCTACAGCCATTTCTATTTTGGGTTATATTTTAAAATGGTGGGGATTTAATCCAGATTATCATTGGCTTATATTTTTACCGGTGCCATTTATGGCTTTTGGTTTAGGAGGTTTGTTTACTTTAATGATGAGCATGACGGCCGATGTCTGTGATTTGGATGAATTAAGAAACGGAATGCCACGTAAAGAAGGTACCTTTGGAGCCATTTACTGGTGGATGGTAAAATTAGGACAGGCTTTAGCCTTAGTTTTAGGAGGCTTGGTTTTAAAAGTAGTGGGATTTGATGGCAATGCAGCTGTTCAAACGGCTGAAACTATTAGAGATCTTCGTATTGCGGATATTGTTATTCCAGCAGTGACTGCGGGTTTAGCTATAATTATTATGTGGAAATACAGCCTTAATGAAACTAGAGCCGCAGAAATAAAACAAATATTAGTAGATCGTAGAGGAGAGTTATAAAATAATATTAAAATAAATTACAATGTCATATAGAAAAGAGCGTCAATTTTCGCTTAGCGAAGCAGACTATTCAGATTATGCTGGAGTTGATTTCAGTAAATTATCATTAAAGAAATTAGAAGAACTTTGGAGGGAAACCCTTGAAAACGGCATGCATGGTTTATGCTTTAGTATGTATGAAGACGGCCAAAAGCCAGGAGATATCATTACCGAAGAACAAGTAAGAAGAAGAATGAAAATCATAAAGCCTTATACTAGTTGGGTGCGTTCGTTTTCTTGTGTTGAAGGCAATGAACATATTCCGCGCATTGCGCATGAACAAGGGATGAAAACCTTGGTGGGTGCTTGGTTAGGAGACGATCTTGAAATGAATGAGGCTGAAATAGAAGGACTGATAACTTTGGCTAAAGAAGGATGTGTTGACGTGGCGGCTGTTGGTAATGAGGTAATGTATCGTAAAGAATTAACAGAAGATCAATTGATTGGTTATATTAACAGGGTAAAGGAGGCTTTACCGGGAATACCCGTAGGTTACGTTGATGCGTATTATGAATTTTCTCATCGCCCAAGAATTACCGAAGCTTGCGATGTTATTTTAGCCAATTGTTATCCTTATTGGGAAGGATGCCCACAGGAATATGCTTTAAACCACATGAGAGAAATGTATGGTCAGGCTGCCGCTGCCGGTAATGGTAAAAGAGTGATTATTACAGAAACAGGTTGGCCAAGTGAAGGTGGTAGTTTGGGAGGCGCCCTATCGTCAGCCGAAAATGCGATGAAATACTTTATCAATGCACAGGCATGGTCGGCAAAAGATGAGATAGAAATGTTCTATTTTTCGTCCTTTGATGAATCTTGGAAAGTAGGAGCTGAAGGTGATGTAGGAGCTTATTGGGGGCTTTGGGATAAACATGAAAAGCTTAAATTTTAATCGTCAAAACTAGTATTTGTCGAATATTTTGAGTTAATTGAGTACATGTTTTAATTAATATAGTTGTTTTTATGACTATTTGCCAAGTTTATATTTGGCGCACACAAAAACACGCTATGCTTTAAAACGAATTGTGGAAAAACTGGTTTAAAAATGAATATAGAATTGATTAATAGAAAATTATAAATTTTACTATTATAAAATTGAAGTAAATAAAATAATATAAAAGAGAATGTCAGTAAGAGCAGGAAAAATAAAGGCCTTAGTAGGAATCGATCATGCTAATAAAACCTCAGAAGAATTAAAATCATTGTTCAAAAAAGTGCTTGAAAATGGTATGCATGGATTATGTTTCAGTACATATGAGGATGGACAAGGACCGGGCACTCAAATTACAGAAGCGCAAATCCGCAGACGTATGGAAATTATTAAACCTTACACAAAATGGGTGAGATCATTTTCATGTACCGATGGTAATGAGTTAATTCCAATTATTGCAAAGGAATATGGAATAAAAACTTTGGTTGGCGCCTGGTTAGGAAATGATGAAGAAATAAATGAGAAGGAAATTTCTGGACTTATTAAGTTAGCTAAGGAAGGCTATGTAGATATTGCTGCTGTTGGTAATGAGGTTATGTACCGTAAAGATTTAACAGAAGACGAATTACTCGGGTTTATGCATCGGGTTAAAAAGGAAATTCCAGACATTCCTATGGGTTATGTAGATGCTTATTATGAGTTCTCACACAGGCCAAACATTACAGAAGCATGCGATGTTATTTTAGCCAATTGTTATCCGTATTGGGAAGGTTGTAGTTTAGAATACTCCTTATTATATATGAAAGACATGTATAATCAAGCAGTAAGCGCAGCAAACGGTAAAAGGGTAATAATTACTGAAACGGGTTGGCCTAGTGTAGGCGAGTTGTTTCATGGGGCGCAGCCATCACATGAAAATGCTTTAAAATATTTTATTAATGCTCAAAAATGGTCTGAACAGGATGATATAGAGATGTTCTATTTTTCATCATTTGATGAATCTTGGAAGGTAGGCTCAGAAGGTGATGTAGGTGCCTACTGGGGGCTATGGGATAAAAACGAAAACCTAAAGTTTTAAATGCCCCAATTCTTGACCAAATTATCATATATATTTATTAATTTTTTTATAGTTTTTTAAACACTTTTTTTCAGTGGTGGGATAAAATAGCTGTCTTAACGAATTTCTATGTTCAAATTTGATTTGAAAAATTATTTGTTATTTATTGCGAACCTTACTTACTAATCAATATTAAATGAGATATACTAAAGAATTAAACATCAAACCAGGTAAGGCTATTTGCTATTCAGGTTTTAGAGAAGGTCAAAGACCCGGTGATGTGTTTCCTAGTTATGAAGAAATAAAGGAAGACCTTATAATACTGCAAAATGAATGGACATATCTTCGCCTTTATGATTGCGATAAACATTCTGAGATAGTTCTTGAAGTCATTGAAAAGGAAAACTTTAATTTTAAAGTAATGCTTGGCGCTTATATAGGAGCTGAAGTAAATAATTACGGATGTCCCTGGGGTGGCGCTTATTCAGAAGAACAGCTAGAGTTAAATAAAGTAGCCAACTTACGCCAGATAAATAAGTTAATAAGACTAGCCAACAGATATCCGGAGATTATTTTTTCTTTGTCAGCAGGAAATGAGGCCTGTGTAGATTGGACGGATCATTACGTGCCCGTTGAAAGTGTTATTAAATACGTAAGGATGATTAAAAAGGAAACTGAGCAACCGGTAACTTTTTGCGAAAACTATCTACCCTGGCTTGATAAACTTAAATGTTTAGTAGATGAAGTGGATTTTATTTCTATTCACACCTATCCAGTCTGGGAATATAAAAATATCCATGAAGCTATGGAATATACTAAACAAAACTTCTATTCGGTAGCAAATAAATATCCTGACAAATTAGTGGTTATAACGGAAGCTGGTTGGACAACCTATTCTAATGGTAAAGGAATTTGCCCTAGCAATGTGAGTGAAGAACATCAAACTATTTACTATAACGACTTAATGAACTGGTGTGAAGAAGATGCAGTTATGACCTTTGTTTTTGAAGCTTTTGATGAACCCTGGAAAGGATCTGAAGAAGCTCTGGAGCCAGAAAAGCACTGGGGATTATTTAAGGTAGATAGAACACCAAAACTGGTAATGAGCCAACTTTACAAAGGGCATCTAATTTAATTACTGAGAATTTTTAAGATTGAAATAATTAAGACTCGTATTTATAGATTTATAAATACGAGTCTTTTTATATTTAGCAGGCAAGCTGAGTCTTTTTGCTAAAGCTAATATGCAGAATTATTGTCCAAATGCACTCTGCTATACAAAGGATGGTTTTTAGTATAATTAACATGTTATAGGTCTTAAAGTGAAGCAATTAACTCAAATTGTAAGAAAAATAAGAGCAATAATGTTTTGTTTTACCCATACATTACCAATACATATTTTTGAATAGATGTTATTTTGTGAACTCATTAATTATAAAGCCTTAATAAAAGACGATAAAGCAACAAATAAATCTGACAAAACGCAGGGTTTTTCAAAAATCAAGTGATTTTTATTATTGTATGCTTTTTGTATAGGCATTTGTTAAACATTTACCTCTAATTGTCTTATATTTAGATAATTCGAAAAAATAGAAACATATTAACTAATTAAAACAAAAATTATGATGAAAAAAATTACTTTTTTATTGGCCCTTTTGACTTGCTCTTTAGGGTTTTCACAAACAGAATTATTAACCAATGGTGATTTTTCAAACGGAGGAGCTAATTGGGCTTTCGACGGTGGAGGGTCTGTTGTAGGTGGTGAAGCAGTATTTCCAGCGACAGCTGCTACAGGTAACCCTTGGGACACCCAGTTAGTTCAAGGCTCTTTGTCCTTTACTGCTGGACAGGAATATACGTTGACCTTTAAAGCTAGGGCTGCAGCAGCCAGAGATATTACCGTAGCGATTCAAAATGTAGGTATTTGGAATGATCAATTTAGACAGAATTTTAGTATCACAACTACTATGTCTACATATACTGCAACTTTTAATGCAGCTGCTACGAATTCGAACGTTCAAATTGGTTTTTTAATGGCAAACTTTGGTGTTACCGATGCTGTTTATTTTGATGATATCTCATTGACTACACCCGATACATCAACTTGTAACAATGGGGTTCAAGATGGCGATGAAACAGGTGTAGATTGTGGTGGCTCTTGTACACCTTGTTTAACACCTCCAACGGTTGCAGCACCAACTCCTCCTGCCAGGGCTGCTGCTGATGTAATTTCTATATATAGTGGAGCTTACGCTGCTATTCCTGGAATCGATTTAGATCAGGGATGGTGTGATGCAGGATCTGTTACAGAAACTACAGCCGGTGGAGATGCTATATTAGCTTATAACGATAAACCTTGCCAAGGAATAGATTTTGATGCAAATAGACAAGATTTTACAGGCATTACAAATTTACACGTTGATTTATTTATTATGTCTGGTACTGATTTGGTAGGCAAGGTATTTAATGTAAAAATAGTTCCTGACTCTGGAGCTGAGTCAGTATTTCCTATTGATATTAATGGGCTTAATCCAAAACCCGTTCCAGGGACATGGTTTTCTTATGATATGCCAATTACCATTTCTGGTCCTCATTCCAGTATAAGACAAGTTGGTGTTACAAGTAATTTTGTTAATACTCTCTGGTATGATAACTTATATTTTCATAAAAACACGACGTTATCAACCAAAAAGTTCGAAATCGCTGGTTTAACAGCATACCCAAACCCAACTCAAGATAGCTGGACAGTTAAAACACAAAACATCAAGATGTCTACTATTCAGGTATTTGATATTTTAGGGAAACAAGTATTATCTTTATCGCCTAATGCAAGTGAAGCTAAAATTGATGCTTCAGCGCTTAGATCAGGATTATACTTTGCTAAGATTAGCACAGCTGATGGGTCTTCTAGCTTGAAATTAGTAAGACAATAGTAATTATTTACAGATGTAATATCTGAATACAACATAAAGGGGTGGCTTGTTTAAATGTAAACAACCACTCCTTTTTTTATGCCCCAAAACGTAAAATTCACCTATTTGTAATATATAAAAACAGCTTATGAAGAGAAAATTAATGGCATTCAAACTTTTGTGTTTGAGTATATTGTTATTCACAACAAACTTACAAGCTCAAGTTCCTGTAGGGAGCGGAAGCTATACCACAACGTTTCCTGGTGCCGATAGTGCCGGTAGAAATTCCTTTCCATCGGGCGCGCCCCAATTAAGTGGCGCGGCAATTGGGAAGCCGGTTCCTACTAACGACTGGTGGTCTAAACTGGTAAAAGAAAACCATGCCGATAATTTGTTTAATTATCCCATGACCATGAAAACTACTAATACAGGGTTAATTGTAACCTATATTCCTTTTGGAGTTATTGGAGATTCTGCCCCTATTCAGATAGGGTTGTCTGGGTTGAATGCATCCCAAACAAGCGTATCAGATTATTCGGACTGGACCGTTACCATGAACTGGAATGATGGTTCACACCATTTAAGCGCAACTTCAGGTATTGGAATGCCTTTTTTATACTTTGAAAAAGATAGTGATGATGTTTTAGAAATAAAAGTAAATGCTGGTACAGCAACCATTTCATCTGAATTATTAATTATTGAAAATGCCAGTGGCGGTGCAGACTTTGTTTTTTATGCACCAACAGGAAGTATCTGGACTCAAAATGGGTCTACCTATTCATCTACCCTAAATAATAAAACCTATTGGTCTATGGCGATGCTGCCTCAAAGCACAAGTAATGTGGCAGCCGTAGCAAATGAATATAAAAAATATGCTTACGTGTTTCCAACAAACACCACAACCGCTTGGACTTATGATGAAAGCACGTCAAAAGTATTGACCACATTTACCGTTACAACCCAAGCTAAAGAAGGCACTGAGACCAATGTATTACTAGGGTTGCTGCCACACCAATGGGCCAATTTAGCCCTAGGTTCTGCGGTACCAGACAAATATAGTTATGCCGGTATTCGAGGCGAAATAAAAACCTTAGACGGTAATACCTTTAGTGTTGAAAACACTTTTAAGGGTATTTTGCCTACCATGCCCTATTTAGCAAATTATAGTGCAGGGTTTAATCCTTCTGAATTAGACGCTAAGATTTCACAAATTGAAAACGACGGATTATCCACCTGGACAGATTCTTATAATGAAGGACAGGTTATGAACCGATTGATTCAAACCGCAAGAATTGCAGATCAAACAGGCAATATAGTAGCCAGAGATAAAATGATCGCCACCATTAAAGAACGATTAGAAGATTGGTTAACCTATCAATCAGGTGAAGTGGCCTTCCTATTTTACTATAATAGCGATTGGTCGGCTATGTTAGGGTATCCTGCAGGTCATGGTCAGGATAGTAATATAAACGATCACCATTTTCACTGGGGCTATTTTATTCATGCAGCAGCCTTTATGGAACAGTTTGAACCAGGTTGGGCAGCACAGTGGGGCGATATGATCAATTTATTGGTTAGAGACGCCGCTTCAGATAATAGAAACGACACCCAGTTTCCTTTTTTAAGAAATTTTAGTCCGTATGCAGGGCATTGCTGGGCTAATGGTTTTGCAACCTTTCCACAGGGTAATGACCAGGAATCAACCTCTGAAAGTATGCAGTTTAATTCCTCATTAATTCACTGGGGAACGATTACAGGAAATGATGCGATCCGAGATCTAGGCATTTATTTATATACCACAGAGCAAACGGCTGTTGAAGAGTATTGGTTTGATATGAATGAGCGTAACTTTCAACCATCACAACAATACAGTTTGGTGTCCAGAGTTTGGGGAAATTCTTATGATAATGGCACCTTTTGGACAGCCGATATTACGGCATCATATGGTATTGAATTATACCCAATGCATGGCGGTTCCTTGTATTTAGGGCAGAACAAGGCCTATGTTCAGAAAATATGGGATGAATTAAAAACCTATACAGAAATATTAAGTTCATCGAGCACAAATCCAAATTTATGGCACGATACTATTTGGAAATACTTGTCTTTTTTAGATCCTCAGGCGGCTATTGATTTATATGATGCTTACCCAGATAGAATCATGAAATTTGGTGTTTCTGATGCGCAAACCTATCATTGGTTGCATGCTATGAACGCTATGGGAACAATAGAGGCAACATTAACCGCCGATTATCCTATTGCAGCGGCTTTTAATAGTAATGGTGACATAACCTATGTGGCTCATAATTATTCGAATGTGCCTATCACGGTAACTTTTTCAGACGGGTATACTTTAGATGTTCCGGCCAATCAAATGGCAACCAGTAAAGATGCCAATGTTTCTGGTACGATGGTTTCAGATTTTAAGCAAGCGTTTCCAAACGGCAGTGTAAATCTTACCGTTACCACACAAGGTTCTGGTGTTACTAAAGTTGCGTTTTATGATGGCACCACATTAATAGGTGAAGATACCGCAACACCTTACGAATTTAAAGCTACCAACTTGGCTTTAGGAAAGCATGGTATGTATGCAAAAGTTTTTGAAGGCAGTCAGTTTAACCTTACTAATATTGTGACGATTCAAGTAGGTGAACAGGTGCCTTATTCTGGAACACCCATAGAAATACCCGGTATTATTGAACCGGGCCTTTATGATACCTTTGAAGGTGGTATTGGCCAAAATATAACCTATGTAGATGTTTCTCAAAATAATGAAGGTGATTTTAGAGTTGAGGAATATGTAGATTCGGCGACAGATACTAACGAAGGCAACATTATTGGTTGGATATCGGCGGGCGAATGGGTAGAATATACGATTGACGTGCAAACAGCCGGAAATTACGATGTGTCTTTTAGATATGCATCTGGAAATGCCAATGGTGGCGGACCGTTTCATTTAGAGCTTGAAGGGAATACCATTAGTTCAGATATTTCGGTAAATTCAACGAGTACGGCAAATTGGACAACCTGGGCTACAAAAACAGTTAATAATATTGAGTTAAACAAAGGCGTTCAAGTGTTAAGACTTTCTTTTACCAGCGGTGAATTTAATTTAGGAAAACTAACATTTTCATATAATAGTCCGTTAGCCTACAATCCTCCGGTTGCTCATGCAGGTGATAATGTGGTTGTGATATTACCGGCTTCAATCGCCAGTTTAGACGGTTCTTTAAGTGCTGATGCAGATACGCCAACTCTGGATTATACATGGGAACAGGTATATGGTCCGTCTGTAATAAGTTTTTCGGATAATACGGCTGTACAGCCAAGCATTTCAAATTTAGAAGAAGGTATTTATAAATGTAAACTCACGGTTAGTGATGGCACTCACGAATCATCAAGTACAGTTTTGGTTATTGTTTCCACTACAGGAAATACAAATCCGGTAACCAATATTACCTCTCCTGCCAATAATGCCGCCTTTAAACAAAACACAGATATTTTAATAACGGCCTCCGCAAGTGATTTGGATGGTACGGTTGCATTAGTTGAGTTTTTTAATGGTGTAACTAAATTAGGAGAAGATACCACCCAGCCGTTCTCTTATTTGTGGAGTGGCGCGGGTCTCGGAAATCATGAGCTAACAACGAAAGCAACAGATAATAATGGTGCGACAAGCACGTCGCCCATTGTGAATATAACCGTACAGCCTGTTAAAATATGCACTGAAACATCAACCGAGGCGCAACAAGGCTCCTTTTCAATAGGGTATAAAAGCACTTTTGAAACAATAGGAACCGATGTGATAGTAACATTTGAATTGCTGGATATAGATAAAACAGGTGTTGTTGCCTATTTATGGCAGCAAACACCATTTGCTGAATCTTCGATGAATCAGGTATCTGGAAATATCTTTAGCAAAACCTTAAGTGGCTTTTCGGCAGGAACAACCATTAGTTATGCCTGTAAGTTTGCTTATGCCGGAGGGCTATCGGCAACAAAATACATAAGTTATACGGTAGATACCGATTGTAGCGGTGCTAACGATGTGGAAGCACCGGCTAACTTTACAGCGACCTTGGGGACTGTTACAGCGACTTCAGTTGAATTACTTTTAAATGGAACTGATGATTCGGGATCTGTTATTTATGCGGTCACTTATGGCGCAAATAACACCTCAACAACAGGAACTTCTGGTAGTCAAAAATCATTAAATATAAATGCTTTAACGCCAGATACGGCTTATACCTTTAATGTATCTGCAAGTGATTTAGCAGGGAATACAGCCGTTAACAATCCTATTACGGTTCAGGCAACGACTTTAGTAAGTACAAATTCAAATTGCTCAGGGACTAGTACAGAAGCTTTAGCGGGGCAAGGCTCTTTTTCAACAGGGTATAATTATAGCTTTACCACTTCTGGTTCAGAGGTAACCTTTACGTTTGAATTACTTGATGATAAGACAGGGGTAATAGCGTATTTATGGAAAGAAACACCTTT
>DATCZQ010000007.1:0-3084 GCA_036525815.1 Yeosuana sp.
TTCCCTAGATGAAAAGGGAACAGGTCAAAGTATTAAAATGAAAGGTATCTCTCCAAACATTGACTTTAGTTTTGATTTTCATGATTTAGATTTACAAAGGGTAGAAGATTAAAATCTTATAGATAAGTACCTAACAAAATAATATTGTTGGGTTATTATACCTAAGCCTCAACTTCACTTTTCTTTATTTTTCTATATGTATAAGTGTTGAAAATATTTCGTTTGGCGAAACGCGATAGTTTATCGGATTGACAAAACTTCACAAATAATGCTTTATTAACTCCAAAGAATTCGTACGTGTTACCGTCTAAAAAAGTAACTTCTAAAACTAAACCTTTATGATGCCAATCAATAATAGGGCTATTAATGGTTTCATTGTATGCTTCTAAATTATTCGCTTTAGTTTCCGGAGCAATGCTCACCAAAAAATGATAACCGTCAATAATTTGTCTGCTTTTTAACTCTGCCTCAACAGCCAATGAATCGCCAGCTTGAAATTTGTCAGGATGCCATTCTTTTACCAGATCTCTGTAAGTAGACTTCAGTGTTTTTAAACTCATGTCTTGTTCAATACCAAACAATTTCTTGTATTCATTAATACGTTTCATAACGATTTTTTTTGAAATAAGGCGCGAAGATATACTTTTTTAAAAGTATAGCATGCTATAAATCAATATATTCAATTAAATAAGTGGAAACGAAGTAGAATTGGGGAAAAAGATTGGTTTTTTCAGCATCTGCCTAAAACTTCATGCTGGCAATAGTGCGGTCTTTAATACTATTCACAAAATACATTTTCATGACCCCTTTGTTTTTAACTTCAATTTCACCTCTGTATTTGCACTTAAAGTAATCTTTAATTAAAAGATAAGTGTTTTCTGTGACATAAATTTGTTATTTATATTTTCAGTTGAAACAAATTAGAGGTTGCCTAAGTATTTGACAAATAGACATTATCAATGAGTATTGATATAAGCGTTTTGTATGATATTTAATAATGAAAATAATCAATAATAATGTTTTACTATTTGACTTTTTCATAGTTTTGCAGCTTTAAAAAAAACACTATGATTTCAGTTGATAATTTAGCTGTAGAATTTGGAGGTCAGTCTTTATTTAAAGAAGTTTCCTTTACTATAAATGAAAATGATAAAATTGCCCTAATGGGTAAAAATGGTGCTGGAAAATCAACCATGATGAAGATTATTGCAGGCGAACAAAAACCCTCTCGTGGCAATGTTCGTTTTCCGAAGGATGCTGTGATAGCTTATCTGCCACAACATTTACTAACTGAAGATAACTGTACTGTTTTTGAAGAGGCTTCAAAAGCCTTTAATCATATTTTTGAAATGCGTGATGAGATGGACCGTCTCAACAAAGAGCTGGAAATCAGGACAGATTATGAATCTGATGACTACATGACCATCATTACTAAAGTGTCAGATTTAGGCGAAAAATATTATGCACTTGAAGATGTTAATTATGATGCTGAAGTGGAAAAGGCCTTAGGTGGTTTAGGTTTTAAACGAGAAGATTTTACGCGATTAACCAATGAGTTTAGTGGAGGATATCGTATGCGTATTGAATTAGCCAAAATATTATTGCAAAAACCTGATTTAATTTTGTTGGATGAACCAACCAATCATATTGATATTGAATCCGTTATTTGGCTGGAAGACTTTTTAATCAATAAGGCAAAAGCTGTGATGGTTATTTCTCATGATAAGGCCTTTATTGATAATATCACCAATAGAACCATAGAGGTTACTATGGGTCGTATTTATGATTATAAGGCTAACTATTCACACTATTTGCAATTGCGTGAAGACCGAAGAACACATCAAGTGAAGGCGTATAATGAGCAACAAAAATTTATTGCGGATAATATGGCTTTTATTGAACGTTTTAAAGGGACGTATTCAAAAACCAATCAGGTCAACTCTAGAGAACGCATGTTGGAGAAACTGGAGATTATTGAAATTGATGAGATTGATACGTCGGCTTTAAAATTGCGTTTTCCGCCAGCCCAACGTTCAGGAGATTATCCGGTAACCATCAAGGATTTATCTAAGTCATATGAAGAACATGTCGTCTTTAAACATGCCAATATGTCTATCTCGAGAGGAGAAAAAGTATCCTTTGTAGGGCGTAATGGAGAAGGTAAATCAACCATGATTAAAGCCATCATCGGTGAAATTGAAGTAGAAGGAAAGTGTCATTTAGGGCACAATGTTAAAGTGGGTTATTTTGCTCAAAATCAAGCGTCATTATTAGATGAAAATTTAACCATTTTTCAAACGGTTGATGAGGTTGCTGAAGGAGATGTTAGAACCCAAATAAAAAACATATTAGGCCGCTTTATGTTTAAAGGGGATGATATTGATAAAAAAGTAAGCGTGCTTTCCGGTGGGGAAAAAACCAGGCTAGCGATGGTGAAGCTACTGTTGGAGCCAGTAAATTTATTGATTCTGGATGAGCCTACAAATCACCTTGATTTAAAGTCGAAAGACGTATTAAAAGAAGCTTTGTTATCTTTTGATGGCACCTTAATTTTGGTGTCTCATGATAGAGATTTTCTTCAAGGTTTATCTCAAAAAGTATTTGAGTTTAAAGACCAGCGCGTTATTGAACATTTTGAAACTATTGACGACTTTTTAGTAAGAAACCGTATAGAAAATTTAAAACAGATTGATTTGAAAAATTAAATTTGGACTTGGCTTACACCTAAATGTTGTTACATTTCGTTTAACGTCTGGTGACACTAAATGAATTCAGAAAAAAAAACGCTATAAATTTTCTTCAATCAGTTCTACTTGAACAACCTGGCTCATGGGGTAAACAGATGGTCCAAACTGGTTGTACATCGCCACATCGGCGGCATCATGCCCATAGCCAATAGCGACATAACCGCCTTTTGGGCCAGTTTGGGTGGCGTCAAAAGTGTACCAACGCCCACCAACATAGGCTTCAAACCAGGCGTGCATATCCATAGGTTCTAATTTGTATAAATAACCCACTACCATTCGCGCTGGAATGCTTAGGCTTCGGCACAAGGCAATGCCTAAATGTGCCAAATCTCTACAG
>DATCZQ010000008.1:0-9598 GCA_036525815.1 Yeosuana sp.
GAGTACTTCTATAAACACAGCAAATTTTTTACTGTTTATTTTAAGTAACTAAAACGACCCCACTACCAAGCTTTTAAATAAGCTTAAAGTTGATTATGACAACGTTAAAGAACAATTTAAATTTATGATTACTAACGATAACGATTACATAGAACCTAAGTCAGAATCATTTCAGGATGATGATACAAGTCATGATGATGATACTGCAAAAGAGAATTTATTCAATGCCCCTACTGGCAAAACCAATAAAAAATCTAAAACGCCTGTTTTAGATAACTTTGGTAGAGATTTGACAGCTTTGGCTGAGGAAGGAAAACTTGACCCTGTTGTAGGTCGTGAAAAAGAAATTCAACGGGTCTCACAAATTTTAAGTCGACGTAAAAAGAACAATCCTCTTTTAATTGGAGAACCAGGAGTTGGTAAATCGGCCATAGCAGAAGGCTTGGCATTAAGAATTATTAAAAGAAAGGTGTCTCGCATTCTTTTCAATAAACGCGTGGTAACTTTGGACTTAGCAAGTTTAGTTGCTGGCACAAAATACCGTGGACAGTTTGAAGAACGTATGAAAGCCGTAATGAATGAACTCGAAAAAAATGACGATGTCATTTTATTTATTGATGAGATTCATACGATTGTAGGCGCAGGTGGCGCTACAGGTAGTTTAGATGCTTCAAACATGTTTAAACCAGCTTTGGCTCGTGGAGAAATTCAATGTATAGGCGCTACAACTCTTGATGAATACAGACAGTATATCGAAAAGGACGGTGCATTGGAACGTCGTTTTCAAAAAGTAATAGTTGAACCTACAACCGTTGAGGAAACCATTGAAATCCTTAACAATATTAAGGCTAAATATGAAGAACATCACAATGTAGATTATACACCAGAAGCAATTGAAGCTTGTGTAAAATTGACAAACCGCTACATGACGGAGCGCTTTTTACCGGACAAAGCCATTGATGCATTGGATGAAGCAGGATCACGTGTTCATATCACTAATATTGAAGTGCCAAAGCAAATTTTAGAACTTGAAAAACAGTTGGAAGATGTAAAGGAAACTAAGAATTTGGTTGTTAGGAAACAAAAGTATGAAGAGGCGGCTAAGTTAAGAGATGATGAAAAACGTTTAGAGAAAGAACTTCAAGCGGCCCAAGAAAAATGGGAAGAAGACACCAAACAGCATCGTGAAATTGTGACAGAAGACAATGTCGCTGATGTCGTATCCATGATGACGGGAATTCCTGTAAACCGAATTGCACAAACTGAAATCAACAAACTTGCTGAGTTACCAAATCTCATCAAAGGAAAAGTTATTGGTCAAGATGATGCCGTTTCAAAAGTAGTAAAAGCTATTCAGCGCAACAGAGCGGGATTAAAAGATCCAAATAAACCCATTGGTTCATTTATTTTCTTAGGACAAACAGGCGTTGGTAAAACCCAGTTAGCTAAAGTATTATCCAGAGAATTGTTTGATAGTGAAGATGCTCTTGTTAGAATTGATATGAGTGAGTATATGGAAAAATTCGCCATTTCAAGATTAGTTGGTGCACCTCCAGGATATGTTGGCTATGAAGAAGGTGGCCAGTTGACTGAAAAAGTAAGACGTAAACCTTATGCTGTTATTTTACTGGATGAAATTGAAAAAGCACATCCAGATGTGTTTAATATGTTACTTCAGGTATTGGATGATGGTTATTTAACCGACAGTTTAGGAAGAAAAATTGATTTCAGAAACACCATCATTATAATGACCTCAAATATTGGTTCCCGTAAGCTTAAAGATTTTGGTACCGGTATTGGTTTTGGAACGGCTTCACAAAAAGCACAGGAAGATGCTAATGCTCGAGGCGTAATTGAAAATGCTCTTAAAAAATCATTCGCTCCGGAGTTTTTAAATAGAATTGATGATGTGGTTGTATTTAATGCTCTGGAAAAAGAAGATATTAATAAAATTATTGATATTGAATTAGGCAAACTTTTATTAAGAATAAAAGACTTAGGCTATAATTTAAAATTAAGCAAAAAGGCCAAAGATTATATTGCTGAAAAAGGCTTTGATAAACAATACGGTGCCAGACCTTTAAAAAGAGCTATTCAAAAATATATAGAAGATGCTTTGGCAGAAGAAATAATAACCTCACATGTCCAAGATGGTGATAGCATCATCATGGATTTAGATGAAAAATCTCAAGAGCTCAACATTAAGATTGAAAAAGCAGAAAAGCCGGCTGAATCTTAGTTTTAAAAATCTATTCATAAATTAAATTCCTACATTAAAATTGATGTGGGAATTTTTTTTTGAAAAAAGTGTAACAAATAAATAATGTATTTCTCTTTATAATAACAATTTGCTTTAGTGACACTAACCGAACTAAATATTGAACAACTTATAGAACTCTGTAAGTCAAACAACCAGCAGGCGCAGTTGGAAGTTTACAACAGGTACTTTAAGGCTATGTATAACACTTCTTTAAGAATTGTAAAAGATAGTTATGAAGCGGAAGATATTATGCAAGATTCATTTTTGTTGGCGTTTACAAAATTGGATAGTTTAAAAGACCCAAAAATATTTGGTCCATGGTTAAAGCGAATTGTCATTAACAACAGTATTTACCATTACAAGAAAAACAGTAAGTACAACAATGTTCCTTTAGATGATGTCATTTATAAGATTGAAGATGCATCAGACGGATTAGATAGTTCAGAACTAACAAGCCTGAAATCAAAACAGGTGCTGGAAACCATGAACACTCTAAAAGAAAATTATAAGATCTGTTTGACTCTTCATCTTATTGAAGGCTATGATTATGAGGAAATTGGTGATATTTTAAATATTTCTCAAGCTAACTGTAGAACAATGATATCTCGTGCAAAAGATAGTTTAAGAAAAAAATTGGAATTAGTCCTTTAAAAAACAAAACATGAAAAAAGATAATCTTGATAAACTCTTTGAAGACATGCGTTCAGACTTTGATGTTGAATATCCTAACATTGGGCATCAAGAGCGTTTTTTATCAAAACTTAAAAAACAAAACTCAGATACAACTCGCCATACTCCAGGTAAGTTTAATTTCTGGAAACCCTTTTTAAGTATTGCGGCCTCAATATTGCTTTGTTTGAGTATCATAAACTTATTAAAACCATCTGAAAAGATTAAAGATTTAGCAAGTGTATCGCCTGAAATGTCTCAAGCGCAAAGTTTTTTCACTACAGCCATTTCAGAAGAATTACTAAAACTCAATGAAGCCAAAACACCAGACACTGCAAAGCTCATTGACGATGCTATGAAACAAATGGAAATTCTTGAAAAAGAATACGAATCTCTTAAAATTGACTTAACAAACAGTGGCGATGATAAACGCGTTATTTATGCTATGATCTCAAATTTTCAAACAAGAATAGATCTATTAAAAAGTGTCATGGAAACAATAGAAAATGTAAAACAACTTAAACAAAATAACAATGAAAACTCAATTACTATATAAAACAGTTTGTATACTATTTTTAATACCAGCAATCGTTTTTAGCAACAATAGCTTAAAAGGAAAATACAATAAAGAAAAAACAATTAAGAAGGAGTACACAGTTAATAGTGATGCCTTATTGAAAATAGACAATAGTTATGGCAATATCACTATTTCTACATATAACGGTAACAAGGCAACTATTGAGGTCACTATAAAAGTTAGTGGAAATGACGAAGAAAAAGTACAGAAAAAACTGGATGGTATTAATGTAGATTTTAATGCTTCTTCAAGTTTAGTAAGTGCAAAAACAGTCTTTAATAATAACAAATCCTGGTGGAATTGGGGAAATAATAATGTCAGTATGGAAATAAATTATGTCATAAAACTGCCCATCACTAACAGTGTGGATTTAAATAATGATTATGGCGGCATCAATTTAGAAAAACTTGAAGGAAGAGCAACTATCAGTTGTGATTACGGTAAAATTACTACTAAAGAATTAATGGCCGAAAATAATGTACTGTCATTTGATTATACCAGTGATTGCTATTTTGAATACATCAATACTGGAAAAATTAATGCAGATTATAGTGGGTTTACTGTTTCAAAAACTAAAAAGTTAGATATCAATGCAGACTATACTAAATCGGTTGTTGAAATTGCCGAAGATGTTAATTTTAAGTGTGATTATGGATCTATTTATATTAATAAATTAAACAATGCTAATGGCAATGGAGATTATTTAACCATGCGATTGGGTGAAGTCTATAAAAATGTGAATATTAAAGGCGATTATGGGTCTCTTAAAATTGATCAAATGACTGCAAATGCTGGAAATTTAACTGTAGAATCTGATTATTTAGGTATAACCATTGGATATCATCCTGACTATCATTTTAATTTTGATGTAAATATTGAGTATGGATCCATGAAAAATACTTCTGATTTTGAATTTACTAAAAAGAACATTGAATCAAGCACTAATTATTACAGAGGTTATTACGGTAATAGTGGAATTTCAAATTTAATTAAGATTAACTCTGATTATGGAAGTGTTACCTTCAAGAAAATCTAATCAGTAATAAATACATTTTATATCATGCAAACATCTATCAAAAATCAAACAGCACTCATAATAGCTTGTATCTTCTTTGTTTCAACAGCTTATCCACAATGGGGTAAATCAATAAAAGGCAATGGCAAAATGACCACAATTACAAGAACTACCTCGGCTTATGAAGGTGTTAAATGTGCAGGTTCTTTTGACTTTGTCTTAGTTGAAGGTACGGAAGGAAAATTGACCATTGAAGGTGAAGAAAACTTATTAGAATACCTTATTACTGAAATTGAAAATGAATCCTTAGTTGTTAAAGTTAAGAATGGTATCAACCTTAAAACCAGTGGAAACAAATCTATTAAAATTACCATTCCATTTAAAGAAATTGAAAACGTTTCCTTAGCAGGCTCTGGTGATTTATGGAATGAAAATGTATTAACTGCTGAAAATTTAGACATTGCCTTAACGGGCTCCGGTGATATTAAATTAAATATAAAAGCATCAAATACAAAAGCAAGTATTACAGGTTCTGGAGATGTGACATTAAAAGGATCGACCAATAATTTTAAGGCTGGTGTAACCGGTTCTGGAGATTTTCATGGTTTTGATTTAGCAGTTAATGATACAGATGTTTCAGTAACGGGCTCAGGTAATGCCAAAGTTGTTTGCAACGCAAGTTTAAAAGCTAGAGTAAATGGTTCTGGAGATATTATCTATAAAGGTAGTCCAAATACTGAAGACACTAATGTTGCCGGTTCTGGAAGTATAAAAAATAAGACATAAAAGAATAAAGGCGACACTTCATAAGTGCCGCCTTTATTCTTTCTATTCCTCAATACTTTGCTTTGGTACTTTGAACAAAAGAACAATCCCAATAAAAAAGAATATAAATAAAAATAAAATTGAGTTTCTCATACTTCCTGTAATCTGATCAATAACTCCAAAAATTAACATACCAATAACGATGCCTATTTTTTCAGCCACATCAAAAAAGCTGAAATAAGAAGTTGTATCCGCTGTTTTTGGTAAAAACTTAGAATAGGTAGAACGGGACAAGGATTGAATACCACCCATTACGAAACCAACCAAACTGGCGGTAATATAAAACTGAATTGGAGTTTCAACAAAGTAACCATAAAAACACAAGGACATCCAGACCATATTGATACCAATTAAAGTGTTGATATTCCCAAATTTAGCGGATGATCTTGACGTTAAAACAGCTCCAAAAACGGCCACAATCTGAATAATTAATATACTAACAATTAACCCCATTGTTTTTTCGCTTTCATTGCCCCAGTTTATCTCTTGTTCACCAAAATAAGTAGCTACTAACATAATGGTTTGAACAGCCATACTATAAACAAAAAAAGCATTTAAAAATCGTTTCAACCTTAAATTATGAGTCAAACTCTTCCATACTAATTTTAGTTCTCTAATACCATTAAAAACAACATGCCTTTTTATTTTATTGCCCGTTGGAATTCCTTTTGGTAAATGATAAAATGAATATTGACTAAATAAGACCCACCATAGGCCTACAGTAATAAATGACGTACGCATAGCTAAAATAGAGGCCGCATTATATTCTGCTTCAGTAGTTCCTATATCAAAACCAAACCATTCTGGCTTCATTACCATGGCCAGATTTAATAGCAATAACGTAACACTTCCTAAATAACCCATGCTAAAGCCTTTAGCGCTTATTTTGTCTTGCTGTTCTTTAAATGCAATATCAGGCAAATAAGAATTATAAAATACCAAACTACCCCAGTACCCTAAAAGTCCAAAAAAATAAAAAAGTAAACTTAAATATATATAATCCAAACTAAACCAGTATAGACCAAAACACCCAAAGGCCCCTAAATAACAGAAAAAACGCATAAACATTTTTTTATTACCAACGTAATCTGCTATCCCAGACAGTAAAGGAGACGTAAACGCTACTACTAGAAATGTAAATGCGGTAACGAAAGAAATTAATGCCGTATTTTTTAATTGAAGCCCAAAAATATGCACTTTATTATCATCAATAAAATTTAAGGTTCCATAGAAAATGGGGAAAATTGTTGATGCGATTGTAAGCGTATAAACTGAATTGGCCCAATCATAAAAAGCCCATGCATTTAATAATTTATTACTCCCTTTTTTTAATTCACTCATAATAAAAAAAGCTGCTATTATACAGCAGCTTCTAAAGTAAACAAATTATTTTAATGATTTTTAGTTTTAATCTTTAAAGCTCGTGACCCCAAATTTTTTAGCCTCTTCTTTTGCCTTTGGAGCTAAAGCAGATATATTGGCGATTCTTGATTCATTTGAAGGGTGCGTACTTAAAAATTCAGGTGGTGCTTGTCCTCCACTTTGAGCATTCATGCGCTTCCATAATTCGGCAGCCTGAGCAGGATTATAACCAGCAATCGCCATTAAAGTCAGTCCAATACTATCCGCTTCGGTTTCATGATTCCGACTAAAGGGCAGCATAACGCCTACTTGAGAGCCAATACCATAAGCCTGATTAAAAAGTTCTATATTTTTATTGTCCTGTAATGCCACATTTAATCCAACTGAACCTATTTGTTGCAGCATGCCAGCACTCATACGTTGCTGCCCATGATTAGCCAGTGCGTGTGCCACTTCATGTCCCATGATAGCTGCTAATCCTGCCTCACCTTTTGCAATCGGTAAAATACCTGTATAAACAACGATTTTACCACCAGGCATACACCAAGCATTTACAGCTTTATCATCAACTAAATTATACTCCCACTTATAGTCCTTTAAATAACCTATATGACCATTGGCACTCAACCAACGTTCTGCAGCGACTGCAATTTTCTGACCAACTCTAGTGACCAAAGCAGCATCTGTTGTTCCGGTTATAACTTTATTTTCACTTAAAAATTGATTATATTGTTGAAACGATGCCGGAAATAATGAACTATTTTCAGTTCCCGGTAAGGCCATGGTCTGCTTACCAGTAAATGGATTAGTCGCACATGAGATTAAAAGGACTAAAGACGCTAAGGCAATAATAATTTTGGTAGATTTCATTATGTTCAATTTTAATTTTTGATAAAAGTACAAAAATCGAACCTTAATCATTTTATACAATATTAATTTTATGTTTTAAAATTTACATGATTTTAATGTTATGTTTATAGTTTAATTCCGACCTAATAGAAAAAATATTTAGTTATGAAAAAAATCATTATTTTGTTTATTTCAGTGGTTCTTTTTAACTGTAATGGGAATGCTCAAAAAAAGAAATCACAAGAAACGAATACTTTTAAAGTATCTAAAACAGAGGCTGAATGGAAAGCACAATTAACGCCTGAACAATATTATGTTTTAAGACGAAATGGAACAGAAGCTAAATTTTCTAGTCCATTGAATAAAAATTACGATAAGGGCGTTTATGTCTGTGCTGCTTGTAACACCCCGTTATTTAAAAGCGAAAATAAATATGATTCTGGTTCAGGATGGCCAAGTTTTGATCAAGAAATTAAAGGAAATGTTGCCTTTTCAAGTGGTTCTGATTTATATTACGGAAAAGAAGAACATTGTGCCACTTGCGGTGGCCATTTAGGGCATGTTTTTAATGATGGCCCAAAAAACACGACAGGATTAAGACATTGTATTAACGGAGTTGCTTTAAAATTTATACCAGAAAATGAATAAATACAAGATAGAAAAAACAGACGCCGAATGGAAAGAACAACTTTCTGATGAACAGTATTGGGTTCTTAGGAATAAAGGTACTGAAAGACCTCATACAGGAAAATTCAATCTTCATTTTGAAAATGGCACCTATACCTGCGCAGGTTGTCATCAACCCTTATTTGAAAGTAATAGTAAATTTGACGCGCATTGTGGATGGCCAAGTTTTGATGACTCCATAAAAGGAACCGTTGATTATGTATTAGACAAGTCACACGGAATGTTGAGAACAGAAATAGTTTGCTCAAACTGTGGAGGGCATCTAGGTCATGTATTTAATGATGGCCCTACTGAAACTGGAACACGGTTTTGTGTTAATTCTTTAAGCATAGATTTTAAAAAAAATGGATGAAATAAATGGTTTTATAAGGCAATTTGAACATTATAAAGGTCTGGGTGACAAAACCATAAATTCTTTATCATTTGAAGAGTTGCAAAAAGAATTTGCCCCAGATACTAATTCAATAGCTGTTTTAGTAAATCATTTATCAGGAAATATGTTAAGTAGATGGACTAATTTTTTAACAGAAGATGGTGAAAAAAATTGGAGAGATCGGGATGGTGAGTTTATAAACGTCTTTACCACTAAAGATGAACTAATTAACAGTTGGAATAACGGATGGAATTGTTTTTTATCTGCTTTAAAATCAATTACAGATCATGATTTAGAAAAAATTATCTACATAAGAAACGAAGCGCATACCATTAGCGAAGCTATTAATAGACAATTGAGTCATTATCCATATCACATAGGACAAATGGTTTTTTTAGGAAAACTAATTAAAGGAAAACAATGGCAATCTTTATCTATTCCAAAAGGAGGATCGTTACAGTACAATACCCAGAAATTTCTTGAAAATAAAGGAAAGCATCGATTCAAAGACAATACATAAAAAAAGCCTTCAAATTTATTTGAAGGCTTTTTTTAATGTTTTAGCATACTCCTATTTTGCCGCTAATGCTTGTGCTGTATAGTATCCAGCTTCTCTTGTTATCTTACCATCATCGTCAAAATCATGTATGAGCATTAATGGTAATTTTACTTTTTTACCATCTGATTTCCTCGTCATTCTTGCAGTCCACCATGATTGAACAGCTTTTGAGTTTCCCAATTCATACTCCAAATAATCAGGATATCCACGAACATCAATACTCTCAATAGTCCAATCTTTAAGCATTCCTAAAAATCCTTCTTTTTCCTCTGCAACAGTGTGGGATTCACCAACAGCCATATCTAAATTTGAAAAGGTAGCATCGTCAGTAAAATAACTGAAAGCTTTATCTGCATCACCATTTGCTAATGCTCCCATCATTTTTCTAACGGTATTAATATATTCATGATTAACATAAATAG
>DATCZQ010000009.1:0-36682 GCA_036525815.1 Yeosuana sp.
CCCATGATCAAAATTTATTTCTTTGGGATGGTATCAAAATGTACCAATCTGGTCATTTCTTTGGGCTTATTTCAGCGTTTAACCCCTATACTACCAAGCAAGTAAAGGTGTCAAAAAACGGAACCAGTGCCAAATATGGCGATGGCATTTCAAGTGTTATTGATATGCAACTCTCAAATACTATAGATAACAACTTTAAGGCAGGTGCCGGATTTAACCTAATTAATGCCGATGCTTATGCCAAAATCCCCATATCAAGAAAAACTGAACTACAGCTTGCTACCAGGCGCTCTATTACCGATTTAATTATTACACCTACTTACAACCAATATTTCAAACGTATTTTTCAAGATTCAGACTTAACAAATACTCTTGATGATCGTTATTCCATTTCTCAAAATGAAGATTTTTATTTTTATGATATTACGGCTAAGTTTTTATATGATATTACTACAAAAGATAAAATCAGGATCAATTTTTTAAATGTAAATAACGCTTTAAAATATGATGAGCAGTCCACCATCAATGATAATAACGAGGCTTTAAAAAGTAATTTATCTCAGAAAAATCTGGCTTTAGGAATTACCTATACCAAAGATTGGAATGAGCGCTTATCAACTACAGGACAAGTCTATTTATCAAAATATGATTTAAATGCCACCAATTTTGATATCCTAAACAATCAACGTCTTATTCAGGAAAATGAAGTTACTGATGGTTCTGTAAAATTTGATTTGAATTACAACGCAAATCACACCGTTAAAATTAATGGCGGTTATCAATTTTCAGAAATTGGTATCAGTAATCTTGAAGATGTTAACAACCCTGTTTTTAAAAGTTACATAAAAGAAGTTGTTAGAAGTCATGCTATTTATGCTGAAAGTTCCATTTTAACAAATAACGCTTTCACTAATCTGAAAGTTGGGGCACGGCTTAATTATCATGAAAAATTTAATATGCTTTTGTTCGAACCAAGATTAAGCTTTAGTCAGCGGTTCTTAAATTATTTCAGGTTAGAAATTCAAGGTGAAATAAAAAGTCAAACCACTTCTCAAATCATTGATTTACAAAATGACTTTTTAGGTATTGAAAAACGACGTTGGATCTTATCAAATAATAAAAACGTACCGGTTATAAAAAGTAAACAGATCTCAACTGGTATTCAATTCAACAAGAATAATCTATTAATAAGTGCCGAAATTTATTTAAAAGATGTGGATGGTATTACCACAAGAAGCCAAGGGTTTCAAAACCAATATCAATTTGTAAATGCTATTGGTAGCTATCAAATAAAAGGAATTGATTTATTAATGAATAAACAATTCAATAATGTGATAAGCTCATGGATTGGTTATTCTTTAAGTAAAAACGATTATACATTTGATACTTTAAATAACGGAGCATCGTTTCCTAATAATGCCGATATACGTCATGCCCTTACTCTAGCTGGCACTTATACCTATAACCAGTTTAAATTGGCTTTAGGACTTAATTGGCATTCTGGAAAACCAGCTACCAATCCCGTAATTGGCAATGAAGTAGTTGATGAGGCGATTAATTATGAAGCCCCAAACAGTTCTCGTTTAAGAGATTATTTAAGAGCAGATTGTTCGGCGACTTATGATTTTAATATCTCCGAAAAAACACATGCCATAATAGGTGCGTCTGTTTGGAACCTTAGTAATAAAAAAAACA
The DNA here is from genome assembly GCA_036525815.1 of Yeosuana sp. Taxonomy (GTDB): domain Bacteria; phylum Bacteroidota; class Bacteroidia; order Flavobacteriales; family Flavobacteriaceae; genus Yeosuana. The sequence continues at coordinate 1,696 of DATCZQ010000009.1, forward strand.
TCATTAACACCTATTACACTTTAGATAATCAGAATATGGTAACTAAAGTGGAAAATCAATCCCTTGGGATTACCCCTAATGTGAGTTTTAGATTGCAATTTTAATCTAATATCCTTATATTTATAGAGTTACATAGATTATTATTAACCAACCAATACTTCTTATTATGAAAACTCAATCAAATCTGATTAGATTTAAAACCATCATTTTACTCTTTTTAAACTTAGCAATTGCAGTTAGTTTGCATTCCTGTAAATCTGACAAAAAACAGAATAAAATTGATGATTCTGTCATTGCGAAAGAGAATGTTATTAATATTCTTACTGAGAATATGGATTTTCAAATGTCTGATACTATTCCTTCAGGATGGAATACCTTTAGATACAAAAATGCGTCAACACAGACACACTTTTTTCTTATAGACAAATACCCTAATGCCATCACTTTAGATAGTGTTAAAGCTCGAGTTTTACCTCCATTTGATAATGGCATGAAACTTATTAATGAAGGAAAAACCGAAGAAGGCTTTGCTGAATTCGGAAAACTACCTGCTTGGTTTATGGAGTTGAAAAATTTAGGAGGATCTGGTTTAATATCTCCAGGTCTTATTGCTGAAACAACGGTAAAGTTAGATCCTGGATATTATATTATAGAGTGTTATGTAAAAATGAGTAATGGTGTTTGGCATACCTCCATGGGCATGGCAAAAGAGGTAATCGTTTCTGAAACTAATTCTGGAAATGAGGAGCCTACAACTGATACTGAAATTACTATTTCAAGTACCGATGGCATCACATTCAATGATACCATAAGTAAAGGGCAACATTGCTTTTCTGTTTTTTACAAAGATCAGATAGCCCATGAAAACTTCATAGGTCATGATATTAATCTGGCTAAATTAGGGGCAAATGCTAATTTAGATGAATTAAATGATTGGATGGATTGGTCTAACCCTAAAGGCCTCATTGAACCAGCTCCAACAGGCGTCACTTTTTTAGGTGGTGTAAATAATATGTCTGAAGGTCAAAAAGGTTATTTTACTGTAAATCTGGAACCAGGTCGTTACATTTTGATATCAGAAGTACCAAATCCTGTAAGTAAGAATATGCTAAAAACATTTGTAGTTCCAGAGTAATTAAATATTTATTCTATGAAACCTTTAAAAAAAGAAGATATTAATCAAGACATTTTTGATTTATACGATGATTATGCACACAACAAAATAGACAGACGCCAATTTGTTGAAAAACTATCCTTGTATGCCATTGGTGGTTTAACTGTTTCCTCGCTCTTAAGTTTTATGTCCCCCAATTATGTAGATAGTATTTTAGTAAAACCAGATGATGAGCGCATAGAATCAGGCTACATTACTTATGAATCTGCAAAAGGTGGAGGAACCATTAAAGGATTATTATCTACCCCAAGTAAAACCAATAAAAAATTGCCCGGCATTGTGGTAGTTCACGAAAATCGGGGTTTAAACCCATATATTGAAGATGTTGGAAGACGTGCAGCGCTTGAAGGTTTCATTACATTGGCACCAGATGCTTTAACGCCTCTTGGTGGCTATCCGGGAAATGATGATGATGGACGCGCCTTACAAGGTCAACGCGATCGTAATGAGATGCTGGAAGATTTTATTGCCGCTTATGATTATTTAAAAACTCATGAAAACTGCGATGGAAATATAGGTGTAGTTGGTTTTTGTTTTGGTGGCTGGATTGCCAATATGATGGCTGTAAGAATTCCAGAGCTTAAAGCTGCGGTTCCTTTTTATGGCGGACAACCAACCGATGAAGAAGCGGCTCAAATTCAAGCGCCCTTATTATTACAATATGCCGGTTTAGACACACGAGTGAATGAAGGCTGGCCAGCTTATGAAGCCACGCTCAAAGAAAAAAACATTGAATATAGGGTTCATTTTTATCCTGAGGTCAATCATGGGTTTCACAACAATACCACTCCTCGGTTTGATAAAGAAGCGGCTGATTTAGCCTGGAGTAGAACCATTTCGTTTTTTAAGGAAAAATTAAAATAATCTAATTAAGGCATTGAAATAATTATTGTCAAGCTGATATGCGTAATTTTGAATAATAGGAATGGGGTTGTTTTAAAATCCTTTTAAAAAACAAACATAAAGCATGTCGATAGAAAAAAATGAGCTGATAAAAACAAGGCTGCATTCTCGAAATAAAAACCGAGAACCCTATGATTTAAGGGCCTTATCTAAAATTTCGCCTGAATTGGCAACCTATGTGAAGCCTAATAAATTTGGAGCAGATTCAGTAGATTTTTCAGATCCTGTTGTTGTAAAACTTCTAAACAAAGCTTTGCTGTATCATTATTATGGCATTAAGAACTGGGAATTTCCAGATGACAATTTATGCCCTCCAATACCGGGAAGAGCCGATTATATTCACCATATGGCTGATCTGTTAAGTGAAAATAATTTTGGCAGGGCGCCAATAGGCGATAAAATAACTTGTTTTGATATTGGTGTTGGCGCTAATTGCATTTACCCAATCATTGGCGTTACAGAATATGGCTGGAAATTTATAGGGTCAGATATTGATCCAAAATCAATTGCATCAGCACAGAATATTGTCAATACTAATACATCGCTTCAAGGTAAAATTGAATGTCGGTTACAAGAAAACAAAAAAGATGCTTTTTACGGTATTATAGGCAGAGAAGAAATCATTGATGTATCCATTTGTAATCCTCCATTCCATGCTTCAGCTCAAGAGGCTCAAAAAGGAACGCTGAGAAAAATAAAGAATCTATCGGGGAAAATAGAAAAAACACCTCAACTCAATTTCGCTGGCATTAGCAATGAATTGATATGTGATGGAGGCGAACACAAGTTTATTCATAATATCATCAGAGAGAGTAAAAAATTCTCTAAAAACTGTTATTGGTTTTCAACGCTTGTATCCAAACATTCCAATTTAAAAGGCATTTACAAATCATTAGAAAAAGAAAACGCTCTAGAAGTTAAAACCATTCCTATGGGAACCGGAAATAAATCCAGCCGCATTGTGGCCTGGACCTTTCTTAATAAAGAAGAACAAAAAGCGTGGATAGAAACCAGATGGAAACTAAAGAAGTTTAAATAAAGTGCTACTCAATACCTTCAAACTAAAAGATTGACTTTGTAAGAAAATTTTACTGACTTCGTTTAACTGCTGATATAAACAATTTAAAAAGTTCATATCAATGCATTAAACGAAATTAAAAATTACTTGATTAATCCTTTAACCTCATCAAAATTAAGTCCGCCATAGTTACCAGAACTCATGAGCAACAGGGCTTTATTAGAAAAATCTTGAGAGAATAAAAACTCTTTAAAATCGTCTGGATTGGTGTAAATAATTAAATCATCACGTTCAAACGCGTTGGCTATTTGCTCATGAGTCACTTTCTCCAGTTTCTTAATTTCAACGGCATGTGGAGAATAAAAAACAACTGCAACATCAGCTGCATCTAAAGCACCTTTATATTCTTTTAAAAACGCTGCATTTAAACTACTATAGGTATGTAATTCCAAACAAGCCACCAGAGTCCTGTTTTCATATTGCTCTTTAACAGCTTTGGTGGTTGCTTCTACTTTACTTGGAGAATGGGCAAAATCTTTATAGGCTACACTGGTTTTACTTTCAGCAATTTTCTCTAAACGTTTGCTAGCTCCTTTAAACGTGGCAATAGCCTCATAAAAATCATCTTCATCAATACCCATATGCTGGCATATCCATTTAGCTCCTGCCAGATTATTCAAATTATGAGCACCAAACACTTCAATTGGCAAAGGTCCTTCTGGTGTTTCCAATAGTGTTTGTCCGTTTTCAACGGTATATTGCGGCGTTTGGTAAGGGAGTTTTCTAATGGTGTTTTCAGAGGCCTCTACAACACGTTTAACCTCTAAATCTTCTTCATTATAAGTTATACTACCACCTTTTACAATAGAATCTACAAATAGGCTAAACTGTTCTACATAATTGTTATAGGTTGGAAACACATTAATATGATCCCAGGCAATACCGCTTAATAAAGCTATATTGGGTTTATACAAATGAAATTTTGGGCGTCTGTCAATGGGCGAGCTTAAATATTCATCACCTTCCAGTACCATAAAATCATTGTCCTCTGTTAATTTTACCATCACATCAAAACCTTCTAACTGCGCCCCCACCATATAATCAACATCTCTGTCATGATAATGCATCACATGCAAAATCATAGAAGTAATAGTCGTTTTTCCATGACTTCCACCTATCACTACCCGTGTTTTGTTTTTTGATTGTTCATACAAAAATTCTGGATAACTATAGATTTTCACCCCTAATTCCTGAGCTTTTAACAGCTCTGGATTATCCGCCTTAGCATGCATCCCCAAAACTACTGCGTCTAACGGCTTTGTTATCTTTTCAGGAAACCACCCAAAAGAATCCGGCAGTAACCCTTTTGCCGACAACCTTGATTTTGAGGGTTCAAATATTTCGTCATCACTGCCTGTGACTTGATATCCTTTATTGTGTAAAGCAATGGCCAAGTTGTGCATAGCACTTCCTCCAATAGCTATAAAATGTACATTCATAAACCTGTATTGTAAAGGATAAAGATAAGTATTGAAACCGGAAGTTGAAACCCGAAATTACATAAACTGTATGGTATTTTTTTCTTTTTTAAAAGACTTCGTTTCCGGAGACTCTTTTAAAGCCAAATCAATATACTTTAAAGCCTGGTTTTTATTTCCTTTTAGCTTATAAATTTGAGCTAATCTATAGTTTGCCCAAGCTATTGGCACCCCATCTTCAGTTGAGTAATTTTTAATATAAGTCTGTAAGTATTGCTCTCCTTTATTAAGTTCTATATTGTATTCTGCAGCTACTTTACCAATTTGATAATGCAAGGCATTGCGCTTGTGTTTCTCCTTAGCCACTTCAATGGTTTCAATAGCTTTTTCAGGTTGCTTTTGCTTTTCGTAAAAGGTAGTTAGTTTATCATAGCAAAACAGGGAACCACCTTCAGTAATGGCCATTTTATAATATTTTTCAGCAAGTTCAGGTTCTTTATCGTATTCATAAATATACCCTTTCGCTAAATAGCCATCTACTTTTGATAAGTATTGAAGTTCATTAGCATAGTGTAATGCTTTGCTTTTACTACCACCAACAAGGCCGGGCAACTGCATATAGAGTTCTACCAAAGCCCAACGGGTATTGATATGTTTTGGATCTAATTCAGCTGCTTTAGTAAAAGCTTCTTTTACATCGCCAATAATTCCCAATGCTTGAATTTTGTTTACAGCCAGTGCTTTCATACCCAAAACACCGCCATATTTAAACTGGTAATTGGCATTATTTGGATTGATATCAACCAGTTTTTTGTAATTATTTATGGCGTCATCCCATTTTTTTTGATGCCCATAAGTATCTCCTAAAAGTTCAACACCCTTTAGGTCATTAGGCGATTTTTTTAAATACTTGATTAATTGAAGTTCCGCTTTATCGAACTGCTTATTTTTTAAAAAATAATCTATACTATCTAACTGAGTTTGACTAAAAGCCAGAACAGGAAAAAGTAGTAGGTACATAAATTTTCTCATAACTCAATTTGTTAATAACTAGCAAAACACTTATTAATTTAAAATAACTAATTTCACCTTACAAATAAACTATTCCCTTATTTATTATTTTTTGGAACAACTTTTGAAAGTAAATTAGGTACAAATTTAATCAAATGAAACAATCCCTATTTTTTTTAACAATACTTTTGGTTTCTAGCTTAGGCCATACTCAAAATACTGATTATAATACCCTTTGGAATCAAGTTGAAAACTATGAATTAGAAGGTTTACCAAAATCGGCCTTAAATGTAGTTGGAGACATTTCTGATCTTGCCAAAAAAGATAAAAACACCGCGCAACAAATCAAAGCACTGCTTTTTAAAAGTAAATTCGCTTTAATTTTAGAAGAAGATGCTCAACTAAGTATCATTAATGAATTTAAAAATGAAATTTCTTTAAGCGATTTTCCAAAGAAAAATATGCTGGAAAATATGCTGGCTAATTTATACTGGCAATATTTTAATCAGAACCGATATACCTTTTATAACAGAACAAAAACTGCTGAGAAAGTTGATTCTGAAGATTTTAGAACCTGGGATTTAGAAACCTTGTTTGAGGAAATTCATATCCATTATCAAAACTCTTTAGAAAACGGATTGATGCTTCAATTGGAAGCTTTAGGAAAGTATGACGACATTCTTATTGTTACCAATGATTCAAAGCAATTAAGACCAACCTTGTTTGATTTTTTAAGTCACAATGCTTTAGACTTTTACAAAACCAATGAAACCAGCATCACAAAACCCGCATATAAGTTTGAAATAGATAATCCCGAGTTTTTAAGGGATGCCAAAACATTTTCATTGTTACCTATTGCATCAAAAGACACGACTTCATTACAATTACATGCTTTAAAAATTTATCAAAATTTAATTCAGTTTCACTTAAAAGATAAGGATCCAATAGCTTTAACAGATGTCAATATTGAACGCCTTCAATTTGTAAAGCAACAAGCAGCTTTTAATGATAAAGACACCTTACTTTATAAAACACTTGAAACAGAAAGAGATCTAATTAACAAACACGAGGCTTCTGGTTTATATGACTTTGAAACAGCTTCTTTATGGCATCAACAAGGACTGACCTATCAACCAAAAACAAACATAGAACACCGTTGGAAAACCAAAGAAGCCTTTGATATTTGCAACAATGTTATTACAAAATTTCCAAAAAGTAAAGCTGCCGAGAAATGTGCTGTTTTAAAGCAACAAATTGAGCAACAGTCACTTCAAGTTACGACAGAAGATTTTTTACCTATTCAGCAAGAAAGCCGATTATTGATTCGTTATAAAAATATAAACGAACTCCATTTTAAAGTTTTTAAATTAACCCAAAAGGAGTTTAAAACATTCCTTTCTATTTATAACGAAGTTGAACAATTAGCCTTTATAAAAGCGCTTAAAAATCCGTTAGAATGGACAAGTACTTTAAAAAATGAAAAGGATTATCAAACGCATACTACTGAAGTTTTACTGCCCAAACTTGACAACGGCAGATACTTGATTTTTGCATCACCAGAAAAAGAAAAGGAAGAAACCTTTGCCTTCAGCACAATACAAGTCACCAATCTAGCTTTGGTTGAAAAAGACAATCTGACAAATCATATTTTTCAAATTATTGATAGAACGAACGGTAAGCCCATAGTAAACACAAAGACTACTTTAAGGTTTTACCAAAACAATTCCAAAAATTATGCTTCAGAAGATTATATTAGCAATTCAAGAGGTGAAATTATCATTGAAAAAGGTAATGAATACTTTAGAGATCTAAGTATTGAAGTGAGTGCCCATAATGACAAGGCCTTTTTTGGTAATTATTATATCAATCGATTAAATAAAACAGAGGAAGAAAAGGCTAACTATAAATCCTTTTTATTTATAGACAGAAGCATTTACCGGCCCGGTCAAACGGTTTATTTTAAAGCCATTGCCATGAAAACCCTTGATGGAAAATCTAAAGTCCTTGAAAAAGAAAACGTAATTATAAACCTACTTAATGTAAACAAGGAAGAAATTTCTAAAATTGAACTTACAACAAATGATTTTGGATCTATTTCAGGAATGTTTATACTTCCTAATGAAATTTTGACAGGAGAATTTAGTATTGAATTTTTGTCTCAATCCAATAAATTTAGAATGTTTAAATATTTCTCCGTTGAAGAATACAAACGTCCAAAATTTGAGACCAAGTTCAGTCCGGTAACCGCTACCTTTAAGGTGAATGATTCCGTCACTGTAAAAGGAAGCGCCTTAGCCTATGCTGGAAGCCAAATTACAGATGCTAAAGTGGTATATCGCGTGCACCGAAAAGTAGAATATCCACGTTGGTATTTTTGGTATCACCCTTGGGTTTATTCCGAACCACAAGAAATCACCCATGGTGAAACGGTTACGGATGATTCTGGTAATTTTGAAATTATTTTTAAAGCCATACCTGACCAAAGTGTCGACAAAAATAGTCTACCCGTTTTTAATTATGAAATCACGGCAGATGTTACCGATCTTAATGGTGAAACCCGCAGTGCCTTAGCGGTTGTGAATGTTGGCTATCATGCCTTAGTAGCGCACCTATCTGTTGAAAATCAATTGGATAAATCTAAAAAAGACCATAAACTCAGTATAGATACCAAAAACTTAAATGGCGAATTTTTGCCAGCCAATGGTGTTGTTAAAATATACAAATTACAGGCACCTAAGGACGTACTAAGAATCAGACCTTGGGCTGCGCCGGATTATCAAGCATTCTCAGAGCAAGAATTTAAATCACGCTTTCCTCATGATGCTTATGATGATGAGGACAAACCCGATCAGTGGAAAAAAGGCAACTTAGTTTTTGAGCACCCTTTTGATACCGAAAAATCAAAAACATTTGAGCTTGGAAACATTAAAAAATGGGAATCTGGCCAATACACTATTATACTGGAAACCAAAGATAAATTTGGACAAACGGTTAAAGATGAAATTAAATCAACCTTATATAGTGATGAAGACAAAACCTTAGCAGACCATCAATTATTCAGCATCACAACAAATAAATCGAACTACAAAGTTGGAGAAACGGCCCTTTTAACTTTGGCTTCAGCAGCTCAAAATATAATGGTTACCGTTACCGTTGAAAAAAATCATAAAACAATAAACACGTATATCATTCAACTTAACAATAGCAAAAAAACCATTTCCGTTCCTGTTACTAAAGAAGATGTTGGTGGCTTTGGAGTAAACTACAGTTTTGCGGCTTTTAATAGTTATCAATCGGGTACCAAACTTATTTCTGTCCCTTATCTTAATACAGACCTTAATATTGAAACCACCACGTTTCGTGATAAACTGCAACCGGGACAAGATGAAACATGGAGTTTTAAAATTAAAGGACCGCAAGGCGACAAAGTAAGTGCTGAATTATTAGCAAGTATGTATGATGCGTCTTTAGACCAGTTTAAACCACATTCCTGGGATTTCAATCCTATAAACAAACCTGTTTATTATAGCTATAATCAAAGTAATGCCAGCAGAAGCTTTGGAACCAAAAACTTCAGAGTTTACAATGAACCACAGAATAGTGTTTATTATCCTCAACAAAATTATGATCAGTTAAATTGGTTTGGGTTTTATTTTAACAATGGCAGAAGATATGATGTATTAAAGGCTTTACAAGGAAGAGTTGCTGGTGTACAAATTGTTGAAGATCATAGGGAACTTGAAGAAGTTGCATTTGCTATGAATGACAGCGCAGCATTAGATGAAGTTGTCACTGTTGGTTATGGAATAAAAAAAGATAAAAATCCAGAAGAAGAAAGCAATGAAGAAAATCAAGACTTCAATACTGTACAAATTAGAAAAAACCTTGAAGAAACCGCCTTTTTCTTTCCAAAATTGCAAACTGATGAAAAGGGCAATATCAGTTTTAGCTTCACAACACCTGAGGCCTTAACCCAATGGAAACTGCAATTGTTAGCCCATACAAAAAACTTAGAAAGTGCCACAAAAACACTCACAGCAGTAACCCAAAAAGAATTGATGGTGATTCCCAATGCGCCACGTTTTTTACGTCAGGGCGACCGCATTACCATTAGCTCTAAAATTGCCAATCTCACAGAAAACCCATTATCCGGGCAAGCCATTTTATTATTAACAGATGCTATTTCTGGAAATGTGATTGATTCAAAACTAGACAATACTAATAACACAAAATCCTTTACCGTCGATGCTAAAGGAAATACACAGGTTTCCTGGAGTTTGCAAATTCCGGATGATGTCGATGCTGTTCAGTATAAAGTTATAGCAAAAGCAGGAGATTTTAGTGATGGTGAGCAAAATGCTCTGCCCGTTTTAAGCAATAGATTATTGGTGACAGAGACTTTACCTATGTGGATTCGTTCAAACCAAACCAGAACCTTCACCTTAGATAAATTAAAAACCAATACCTCAACAACACTTAAAAACCATAAATTAACTTTGGAAATGACTTCCAATCCGGCATGGTATGCCGTGCAGGCACTACCCTATTTAATGGAATTTCCTTATGACTGCAATGAGCAAACGTTTTCAAGGTATTACGCAAACGCATTGGCGAGCCATATTGCGAACTCAAACCCTAGAATACAGGAAGTATTTAATCAGTGGAAATCTCAAGACGTATTGATTTCAAATCTTGAAGAAAACGAAGAATTAAAATCTATTCTTATACAAGAAACTCCTTGGTTACGTGATGCACAAGGCGAAACTGAGCAGAAAAAACGCATCGCTTTATTGTTCGATTTAAATAAAATGACTTATGAATTACAGTCTGCCATCCGTAAACTAGAAAACAATCAAACGGGATCTGGTGCCTGGCCTTGGTTTAATGGAGGACCCGACAGCAGATTTATTACACAACATATCATCATTGGCTTTGGACACCTTAATAAACTGGGTGTTGATCCCTCATTAAACTCTAAAATGATTGAACGCGCCATCAACTATCTGGATGACGAATTTATAAAAGAATATAAAGATCTTAAAAAATACAACACTAAGGTTGACTTGAATAAAGATCATTTAAGCTACACACAATTGCATTATTTATATATGCGGAGTTTCTATCCAGATATTAAAAAATCTAAAGAAGTTGTAGACATCCTCAATTATTATCATTCCCAGATTAAAAAATATTGGTTAAGTCGTTCTCTGTATGCTAAAGGGTTAATGGCCTTAATTTCTGAACGTTTAGGTGATAAAACAACCTCCGAAAAAATTATAAAGTCATTAGAAGAAACCAGTATTACTTCCGATGAATTAGGGATGTACTGGAAAGAAAATGCCAATTCCTGGTTTTGGTATCAGGCACCTGTAGAAACCCAGGCCTTATTAATTGAAGCATTTCAGGAAATTAAAAATGACACCAAAACTATTGATAATTTAAAAATATGGTTACTTAAAAATAAGCAGACCAGCCAATGGAAAACTACCAAAGCTACATCGGAGGCTGTATATGCTTTATTGCTACAAGGAAGTGATTGGTTATCTGTTACTGATATGGTGGACGTTGTTATTGGTGGACAAAGAATAGAGCCTTCTAAATTAGAGCACTTGAAAATTGAAGCTGGAACGGGTTATTATAAAACGTCTTGGTCTGCGTCAGATATTAAGCCAGAAATGGCAAATGTAACCCTCACTAAAAAAGGAAATAGTATTGCATGGGGAAGTTTATATTGGCAGTATTTTGAAGATTTAGATAAAATCACTTCAGCAGAAACACCCCTTGTGTTGAAGAAAAAACTATTCCTTAAAAAATACACGGATACCGGTGAACAAATTTCAGAAATAACAACTGAAACCAAATTAAAAGTTGGTGATTTAGTGCGGGTTCGCATTGAATTAAAAAGCGACAGAGCTATGGAATTTATACATATGAAAGATATGCGGGCTTCTGGCTTAGAACCAATTAATGTATTATCACAATATAAATGGCAGGATGGCTTAGGCTACTATGAAAGTACTAAAGATGCCTCTACCAACTTCTTTTTTGACTATTTGCCAAAAGGTGTTTATGTGTTTGAATATGACTTGAGGGTTAACAATGTTGGAGATATGAGCAACGGGATTACTACTATTCAAAGTATGTATGCTCCAGAATTTAGCAGTCATAGTGACGGAACACGTATTGTTGTAGAATAAAAAATAAATCCCACAAAAGCGGGATTTATATTATTTTGATGGTGGCATGGTTGGCCGTACCTCAATTTTACTTGGTAAGGTTCTTGGATTCATCTTAATTAAATCAACAACTAATTCACCAATATCTTCACTTTGTATTTTCCAGGCATCACTATTGTTTGGTGTATGATTATTAAAATGCGTCGCAACCGAACCTGGCATAATCGTACTCACTTTAATATCATGTTTGCGCAAATCTAACATCACAGCTTGAGTAAAACCTGTAACACCAAACTTGCTGGCATTATATGCCGAACCATTTTCAAAAAAATTAGTGCCGGCTAAACTTGAGATTGTAATAAAATAGCCCTTTGAGGCCTTTAAAGCATCAACACTTGATTTTATGGTATAAAACGCACCTGTTAAATTAGTATCTATGGTTTCTTGCCACTGTTCGACTGTTAAATCTTCAATGGATGCAAAATGACCTAAACCTGCATTTGCAATGACAATATCCAATTGTTTAAAATGATTTAATACCGCTTTAACAGCTCGCTGTTGGCTTTCATAATCTCTTACATCTGCTTCTACGCCAATGGCCTTTGCGCCTGCCTTTGAATTTGAATTAAGGGCATCAGCCGCCTTTTGTGCACTTAATATATTTCTGCTTGTAACAGCAACATTAATTCCCTGATTGAGGAGTGCATGAGCAATTCCGTACCCTATTCCTTTGGTTCCACCAGTTATTAATGCGACTTTACTTTGTAATGAATTCATAGAATTTAGTTTTTCCAAAATTACAAAAACAAAACGCAATCACAGAAAACAGACTGTTATGAAAACTATAAAATTTGAAGGATTATTTTTTTGGAGGAAACCCCGAAAACACTTTATCTACAATGGCTATTAATTGTGCTTCTCGCTCTTTCGGTATTCTATTTGGACTGTAATTAGATTCACACACTGCTTGCCAAAATAATTGTTTCAAATTTTCATCAACAAAATCTATTGTAATCTGTCTAGTTATACTTGATTGCCCAATAGGAATTCCAAAAGAAACACCGCCACCCATATTCCTTCCAGTACCACCTACTCCAACACCAACCGAACTTTGTTGGTTAGCTTGAAATGCCGCACTTTTTATATCAATGAAAAAATCTGGAGTCTCTGAATAAGTAATCCCTAAGGTTTCTAATTTGGCGTCTAATGCTTCTAAAAAACGCTTCGTATCTAATTCGCTTAGACCCGTTTTCATATCACTATAATAGTTGTAAGTTTTGTATTCAGAAAAATTGGTTTCCCGATCGTAATCATAATTAACTCTAATGGGGGCACAGGAGATGACACCAAAAAGAAAGATTATTATTAATACTCTTTTCATGTTTATTATTTTGATTAAAGTTAATTAAAAAAATATTGACATGAACTGTATTTGACTTTAAGAAATTACTTCTAGATTCAAGTTGATCCTATAGAAAATACTTAATTTAAGTATTAAGCATTTTCCAAAGAGCGTCTTTCAACTCTGTTAAACCTTGTTGAGCAACAGATGAAATAAATAAATAAGGAATAGGTAATTCATTATCGAGTTCGGCTTTCAATTCTGCTTTCAATTCATCATCCAGCATGTCGCATTTAGAAATAGCAATCATGCGATCTTTATCAAGCATTTCCGGATTATAACGACGCAACTCATCTAAAAGAATATCATATTGTTTTTTAATATCGACTGCGTCGGCAGGAATTAAAAACAAAAGAATGGAATTTCGTTCAATATGCCTTAAAAAATAATGTCCAAGTCCTCTTCCTTCAGCTGCACCTTCAATAATTCCAGGAATATCTGCCACTACAAAAGTTTGAAAATCACGATATTGAACAATACCCAAATTAGGCTTAAGCGTGGTAAACTCATAATCAGCAATTTTTGGTTTTGCTGATGTGATAACCGATAAAAGTGTTGATTTTCCGGCATTTGGAAATCCAACCAAACCAACGTCGGCTAAAACTTTTAACTCTAAAGTAATATGTCTTTCTTCAAGCGGAATACCTGGTTGAGCATAGCGAGGCGTTTGATTGGTAGACGTTCTGAAATGCCAGTTCCCAAGTCCCCCTTTTCCACCTTTCGCAATAATTTTTTCTTCATTATGTTCAGTGATCTCAAAGAGTATTTCATTACTCTCTGTATCTCTTACTACTGTTCCTAGCGGTACTTCAACATAAACATCTTCACCATCAGCCCCAAAACTTCGGCTACTGCCGCCATGATCACCATGACCTGCTTTGATGTGCTTTTTAAACTTTAAATGAAGTAGGGTCCATAAGTTTGAATTACCCTTAATAATAACATGGCCACCACGACCGCCATCACCACCATCTGGCCCTCCTTTTTCAATAAATTTTTCACGATGCAGATGTGACGAACCTTTACCTCCGTTACCAGAGGAAACAAACATCTTTACGTAATCAACAAAATTTCCTTCGGTCATAATTGAGTTTAAAATTTTAAAGTTTAAAGCATAAAGTTTAAACTCTTTGAAGTATTATAATTTATCAATAACCGTGCTTAAACGCTCAGTAATTTCTTTAATACTACCAACGCCATCGACACCATAATATTTTTCCTGTGCAGAATAGTAGTCTTTTAAAATAGCTGTTTTATTATAATATTCAGTAATTCTGTTTCTAATAATAGATTCATCAGCATCATCAGGTCTTCCACTGGTTTTTCCACGTTCTAACAAACGTTTCACTAAAACATCATCTTCCACTTCTAACGCAATCATGGCACTGATTGAAGAATCTTTACTTTCCATTAATCTACCTAGAGCATCTGCCTGTGCATTGGTTCTTGGAAAACCGTCAAAAATAAATCCATTAGCATCTGCGTTCTTTTCTACTTCAGCATTTAACATATCAATAGTTACTTGGTCTGGCACTAAATCGCCTTTATCCATATAAGATTTGGCAAGCATCCCTAAAGCTGTTTCATTTTTTATATTAAATCTAAATACATCACCTGTTGATATGTGCACTAAATTATATTTTTCCTTTAAAAAATTAGCTTGAGTTCCCTTTCCTGCTCCCGGAGGACCAAATAGCACTAAATTTGTCATATGCTGTGTTTCTTTTATTTGATAAATTTCCGGTAAGTTTCTTCCCAATCCGTCATAATCAAGGCCATAACCTACAATGAATTTGTTTGGAATTTCCATACCAACATAATGTAATTTATAATCTTTTTTATAGGCTTCAGGTTTATAAAATAAAGTCGCAATTTTAAGCGATTTAACCTCTTCATTTTTAAATATTCTATAAATTTCAGAAAGGGTATTACCAGTATCAATAATATCTTCTAAAACAACCACTGTTCTACCCTTCAAATCTTGTGTTAAGCCGATTAAGCGTTGAATATCTTCAGTAGATTTAACCCCTTCATAAGAAGCCAGTTTTATAAACGTCACTTCACAAGGTTTGGGGTACTTTTTAACAAAATCACTCACTAACATAAATGAGCCATTCAAAACGCCTACAAATACAGGGATTTCATCGCCTATATCCTGGTAAATATTATTAACCATATGTTCAATAGCCCTATCAATTTCTTGTGCAGAAATAAATGGTTTGAAATATTTGTCGTGAAGTTTAATTTCCATTATTGCTTTTTTGAAAGTTGCAAAGTTAAGGAATTGAATGACTAATATCGATTTTTTGATTTAGGAATTAGGAAGTAATTTCATATTTAAATGTATTTTTGCGTATCCGTAATTGATTTTAGTAAAAAAAGCATGAATTATTTTTCATCAAATTTTAAATTAGGTATTCTTGGCGGTGGTCAGCTAGGCAAAATGTTGCTTTATGACACCAGAAAATTTGATATATACACATGTATATTAGAAGCTAGTAATGAGGCTCCTTGCAAAATAGCTTGTGATGAATTCCATCTTGGTGATTTAATGAATTATGAGGATGTCTATAACTTTGGAAAACAAGTAGATGTGCTTACTATTGAAATTGAAAACGTGAATGTAGACGCTTTGGAAGATCTTGAAAAAGAAGGTATAAAAGTATATCCCGCTTCAAAAACATTACGAACGATTCAAAATAAGGCCAAACAGAAATTATTTTATATTGATAATAATTTACCAACGGCCGCATTTTCTCGTTTTGCTTATACGTCTGAAATTAAGGAAACTATAAATCACGGAGGATTAAACTTTCCTTTTGTATGGAAAAGTGCCCAGTTTGGTTATGATGGTACCGGAGTAAAAGTGGTTAAGTCGCTTGAAGACTTAAATGGCTTGCCAAACGTTGAATGCATTGCCGAAGATTTGGTGTCTTTTAAAAATGAATTAGCCGTCATTGTTGCCAGAAATGTTTCCGGAGAAACAAAAACCTATCCTATTGTTGAAATGGAATTTCATCCAGAAGCCAATCAAGTCGAATATGTGATCTGTCCTGCGAGGATTTCTGAAGAAGTTGCAAAAAAAGCGGAAGCTATTGCTTTAAAAACTTCTGCAGCCTTTAAACATGTCGGTCTTTTGGCTGTAGAAATGTTTCAAACCGAGAATGATGACATTCTTATCAATGAAGTCGCCCCAAGACCTCATAATTCCGGACATCATACTATAGAATCAAATTATACTTCTCAATTTGAACAGCATATTCGTGCCATTTTAGATTTACCTTTAGGGGTCACAGATAGTAAAGTGGGCGGTGTTATGGTAAATCTTGTGGGGGCTGAAGGCTATAGTGGTGATGTGGTTTATCAAAATATAGAAACTATTATGCATATGGATGGTGTAACACCACACATTTATGGCAAAAAACAAACCAGACCTTTTAGGAAAATGGGGCATGTAACCATCGTTCATAAAGATTTAAATGAAGCAAGAAAAATTGCTGAAGAAGTTAAAAATACTATTAAAGTTATTTCAAAATAAAAATTAAATTATGAGTAAAGTAGGAGTTATTATGGGAAGCAAAAGTGATCTTCCAGTGATGCAAGATGCTATAGATATATTAAAAGGTTTTGACATTATTGTTGAAGTTGATATTGTTTCGGCCCACAGAACACCGGAAAAATTATTTGATTACGGTAAAAACGCACATACCAGAGGCTTTTCTGTAATCATTGCCGGTGCCGGAGGTGCTGCTCATTTGCCAGGAATGATAGCCTCCTTATCTCCGCTTCCTGTTATTGGTGTTCCAATAAAAAGCAGTAATTCTATTGATGGATGGGATTCTGTGCTTTCTATACTACAAATGCCCGGAGGCGTTCCAGTTGCTACCGTTGCTCTAAATGGTGCTAAAAATGCGGGTATACTGGCCGCTCAAATTATAGGCTCACATGATTCTTGTGTTTTGGATAAAATCCTTGTTTATAAAGAAGGCTTAAAACAAATGGTGATTAAATCTTCTGAAAACTTGAAATAAAAAAACCCCGAATACATTCGGGGTTTCTTTGGCTATTAATTTGAATTAGTCACTTTTCAAAAACAATATCGGCAAATATACAAAAAAAAGCTATGCACGCATAGTAGATTTAAATTTCTTAAAAAATGATGCAAAATATTTTAGCGAAACCATTTAAAACACCCTTTGGTACTGCTCCGTTTTCAAAAATAAAGAACGCCCATTTTCTTCCTGCGTTTAAATTGGCTATTGAAGAAGCTAAAAAAGAGATTGATACTATTGTTAATAATCCAGACGATCCTACTTTTCAAAACACTATTGAAGCTCTAGATTTTTCAGGAGAACAATTAGATAGAATTTCAAGTGTGTTTTTTAATCTCAATTCTGCAGAAACGAATGATGAAATTCAAAAAATTGCCCAAGAAGTTTCACCACTACTATCAGAATTCAGTAACGACATTGCCTTGAATGAAACCTTGTTCAAACGTGTCAAATCAGTTCATGACATAAAGGATTCATTAAATTTAACTGCGGAACAAGCGACGCTTTTGGATAAAAAATATAAAAGTTTTTCCAGAAACGGTGCTAATTTGCCCGAAGATAAAAAATTAAAACTTAGAGAAATTGACAAGAAATTAAGTCAACTAAAACTTAAGTTTGGGGAAAATGTGTTGGCTGAAACCAATAAGTTTGAAATGCTAATAACAGACAAAAAGAAATTGTCCGGGTTACCCGAAGGCACTGTTGAAGCAGCTAAACAACTGGCTGAATCAAAAAATAAAGAAGGCTGGTTATTCACCCTTGACTACCCTAGTTATATTCCGTTTATGACCTATGCTGATAATAGAGCATTACGTAAAAAATTAGCAATAGCATCGGGTAAAAAAGGATTTCATAAGGATGCACTTGACAATCAGGAAAACGTTTTAAATATTGCTAAACTGCGTTTTGAAAGAGCCAAACTTTTAGGTTATAAAACCCATGCTCATTTTGTTTTGGAAGAGCGCATGGCAAAAACACCAGAAAAAGTAGAATCTTTTTTAAATGAGCTATTACAAAAAGCAAAACCAGCGGCCTTAATTGAATTTATAGAGTTGGAATCCTTTGCAAAAGAATTAGATGCAATAGACCATTTAGAAAAATGGGATGGTGCTTATTATGCTGAAAAACTAAAACAAAAGTTGTTTGATTTAGATGATGAAAAATTAAAGCCCTATTTTAAATTAGAAAATGTGATAAATGGTGTGTTTAATGTTTCGGAAAAATTGTATGGTTTACAATTTAAAGAAATTAATGACATAGACAAGTACCATGATGATGTCTTAACCTATAAGGTTAGCAATGAAAAGGGTGATTTAATTTCCATATTTTATGCAGATTTTTTTCCAAGACCAGGAAAACGTAACGGAGCTTGGATGACTTCTTACAAGCCACAAAACATTAAAAACGGAATAAATGAACGTCCGCATATTTCCATTGTATGCAACTTTACCAAACCTACAAAAAGCAAACCCTCTTTACTGACTTTCAATGAAGTAACTACTTTATTTCATGAATTTGGGCATGCGCTTCATGGCATGTTGGCTAATACTACTTACCCAAGCTTATCTGGCACCAGCGTCTATTGGGATTTTGTGGAATTGCCAAGTCAAGTACTAGAAAACTGGTGTTATGAAAAAGAGGCCTTAGAATTATTTGCTACACATTATGAAACAGGGGAAGTGATTCCAATGGACTTAGTTAAAAAGATTAAAGATTCAGTCACTTTTCATGAGGGTATGCAAACCCTTCGTCAAATAAGTTTTGGTTTGTTAGATATGAGTTGGCACGGATTAAATCCTTCAAAAATTAATGATGTAAAAACGCATGAATTAGAAGCCTTTGAAAACACAAAACTCTATCCAGATGTAGCTGACAATTGTATGAGCACTTCGTTTTCACATATTTTTCAGGGAGGTTATTCTTCCGGTTATTACAGCTATAAATGGGCAGAAGTATTGGATGCAGATGCCTTTGAATATTTTAAGGAAGCGGGTATTTTTAATAAAGAAGTAGCCACTAAGTTTAAGGATATTATTCTTTCTCAAGGTGGAACTGAAGATCCTATGGTACTTTATAAACGTTTTAGAGGACATGAGCCGCAACCGGAAGCCTTATTAAAAAGAGCAGGCCTATTGAAATAATTCATTTTGGTGTTAGATGTTTTTAATGCCTTTTAAACTTGTTGATTATCAAGAATTAATATGCTATTTTTATAAAAAATTGTTTTTTCATGCCAAATCACCTTTTAAATCCTAATAAGTGGATTGACTTATATGCCGATTACTTATTCAACTATACTATTTCTCGTGTTAATGACCGTGAAATAGCTCAGGATTTGGTTCAAGAGACATTTTTGGCAGGTTTAAAATCCATGAAAAACTTTAAAGGTGAAGCAAGTGAACGTACTTGGCTAATTTCCATATTAAAACGAAAAATTATTGATCATTACAGAAAAATAAATTCTATCAAAGGAAAAGCTGAAGTAAGAATCACGTCGAATAACGAATCTGAAACAGAAGGTGATTGGTTAGAAGAGCGCGTGGCAGATCCTTTTGACAAAACTGCTGAGGATTCCATGCAAAACACAGAATTAGGTGAAGCTATCCTTAACTGTTTATCTAAATTACCAGAAAAACAAGCTGAAGTTTTTAGGATGAAAACCATTGAAGGCATTGAAACGGAAGATATTTGTAATGAATTAAACATCACTGCGTCTAATCTTTGGGTTATAATACACAGAGCTAGAACTGCAATGGTATTATGTCTTAAAGAAAGTTGGTTTTAATTATGAGCAAAAAACTTAAAATAGGGATTCCATGCAGTGAAGCCAGTCTTGTTTGCGATAAATCACAATATAAAGAATCTTCTTTCTGGGAAAAAGTAAAACATAATTTACATTTATTGTATTGTAAAGCCTGCAGAAACTATTCAAAAACCAACAATAAACTCTCTTCTATAATAGCGCAATCTAAAGTGAGATGCATGGATAAAAAAAATAAGGAATCTCTGAAGAAGACATTCAATAAAGTTCTGAAAGAAGAAAATTTAAATAACAAAAAGCATTAAAAGCAACCATAAAATAGGAATTCCTTCTACCCAGAAAGAAGCGTAATATCTGCCTTGTTTTTCTCTCGAAAACCATATTAATAAAACTGTCAAAACAAGGATTGTTAATAACACTAAAACTCCATTTATACTCACCTCTTGCTTTAATACTTCTAAAATCAACATGAATAAACCAAGAAATATACCCAATATTTTAGTGCGTTTTACACCCAGATTTTGTGGTATGGTATACAACTTCAGGCTATCAAATTGCAAGTCTCTGATTTCAAAAGGCAACATGAGCATGATTACTAATAAAAAACGCTGGACACTTACTATGACAACCATACTATCCATTGAGAAATGATTATTAAGTAATGGAATAAAAACAGTAACACCAGCCCAAACAAGTGCAATTAAAAAAACTTTTAATCCACCAATATTTCTAAGATTACTTTGTTTATTTAAAAATTCCCTTTTCGGTATAAATGGAATGGTATAAAGAAATGTCAATATGGCAAAAACTACAATGTATTTGATAGTAATTCTCTCAAGAATGAAACCATAATAACACATCAAAACAAAACAAATAAGTGAAAAAATTTGTATCGACCTTAGCCATTTTGATAAGCTGCGATGCTGAAATTTTGCGACTTCAAAATATTTAACAAAATTATAGCCTGTTATAGAAGCATAAAAAATAAAATAGAGCACCGTCTTATCAAAAGAAATATTAAATTCTAGAAGCGTCATGTATGACAATGAAAACACGGCTAATGCAACATGAATACTACTGTTTATATAAAAATTAAATATGTGCTTCAAGCGATTCATCATACAAAAGTAACCAAAGTGTTAATAACGTCATTTTTTGGTTAAAAACTTTCACTTTTATAGCTAAAAAAGGCCTAATTATTACGTAATTTTGTGCCTCAATTTCAATAGCATTATACATGAATACAAACGCTTTTGCACTGCGTCATATTGGTCCTAGAGAAGACGACCAAAACCTTATGTTGAAAACCATAGGGGTAGATTCCTTAGACCAATTAATTTATGAAACTGTTCCGGATGACATCAGGTTAAAAAAGCCATTAAAACTGGATGAACCTATGTCTGAGCATGACTATTTGGTTCATATTCAGGAATTATCAAAAAAAAAATAAAGTCTATAAAACATACATTGGACTGGGATATCATCCAACTATTTTACCTGCAGTTATTCAAAGAAATATTCTTGAAAATCCAGGGTGGTATACGGCTTATACGCCTTATCAAGCTGAAATTGCGCAGGGTAGACTTGAAGCTTTATTAAATTTCCAAACTATGATTACCGATTTAACAGGTATGGAAATTGCCAACGCCTCCCTTTTAGATGAAAGCACCTCTGCGGCAGAAGCAATGAGTTTATTATTTGCAGTTCGTGAACGTGATCAAAAGAGAAATACTATTAACAAATTTTTTGTTTCAGACAGTATTTTACCTCAAACCTTATCACTGTTGCAAACAAGAGCCAATCCAATAGGTATAGAATTAGTTGTTGGCAATGAAAATACGTTTGATTTTACATCTGACTTTTTCGGAGCCATCATACAGTACCCAGGAAAAGACGGACAAATAAGTGATATCAAAACTTTTATAAGTAAAGCCAATGATTCTCAAATCAAGGTGGCTGTTGCTGCTGATATTTTGAGTTTAATAAAATTAGAAGCTCCAGGGAAATTTGGTGCAGATGTGGTCGTGGGCACCACGCAACGATTTGGAATCCCTATGGGATATGGCGGCCCGCATGCAGCTTATTTCGCCACTAAAGAAGCCTACAAACGTGACCTGCCAGGAAGAATTATTGGAGTCACAAAAGACACTAATGGCAACAGAGCTTTACGTATGGCATTGCAAACGCGTGAGCAACATATTAAGCGTGATAAAGCAACTTCAAATATTTGTACTGCTCAAGTTTTGTTGGCTGTTATGGCCGGTATGTATGCCGTTTATCATGGCCCAAAAGGCTTAAAGTTTATTGCTGATAAAGTACACAATACGGCTTCAACACTTTCTGAATATTTATCAAAATTAGGTTTTAACCAAGTTAATACGTCTTTTTTTGACACGCTTCAAATTAAAACAGACGCAAAAAAAATTAAAAAAATAGCCAAAGAGAAAAAAGTCAATTTCTTTTACCCAGATGATGAAACCGTAACTATTTCCATCAACGAAACTACTTCTATTAGAGATATTAATTATATTATTTCTGTTTTTGCTGAATCGGCGAAAAAGGAAACTTTAGTTATTCAGTCTGTTTCCGAATCCAATAATATTTCTAAAAGTATACAAAGAAAGACTGATTTTTTAACACTGGATGTCTTTAATTCTTATCATTCTGAAACAGAATTGATGCGTTATATAAAATCACTAGAACGTAAAGATCTATCATTAAATCATTCGATGATTTCTTTAGGATCTTGTACAATGAAATTGAATGCAGCTTCTGAGATGCTTCCTCTAAGCTGGTTTAAATGGGGAAATATTCATCCCTTTGCACCTCTTAAACAAGCTGAAGGCTATTTAACGGTATTAAAAGAATTAGAAGATCAATTAACTGAAATTACCGGTTTTGCGGCAACTTCTTTACAACCAAATTCTGGAGCTCAAGGTGAATATGCGGGTTTAATGGTTATAAAGGCCTATCACGATTCTAGAGGTGAGCATCATAGAAATATCTGCTTAATTCCTTCATCAGCACATGGTACCAATCCAGCGAGTGCTGTTATGGCAGGAATGACTGTAATTGTTACCAAGTCAACTAATGAAGGTAACATTGATGTGGATGATTTGCGTGAAAAAGCAGAATTACATAAAGATAATTTGTCATGTTTAATGGTAACTTACCCATCTACTCATGGCGTTTACGAATCGGCCATTAAAGAAATTACTCAAATAATTCATGATAATGGTGGTCAGGTATATATGGACGGTGCCAATATGAATGCCCAAGTAGGATTAACAAATCCCGGTAATATTGGAGCAGATGTTTGTCATCTTAATTTACATAAAACTTTCGCCATTCCTCATGGTGGTGGTGGCCCGGGCGTTGGACCTATTTGTGTTGCAAAACAGCTGGTTCCATTTTTACCAGGAAATCCATTGGTTAATACTGGTGGTGACAAAGCGATAACAGCCATTTCTGCAGCGCCTTATGGTTCTGCATTAGCCTGTTTGATTTCTTATGGCTATATAAAAATGTTAGGCGCCGAAGGTTTAACACAATCTACTAAAATCGCTATTCTAAATGCCAATTATATCAAACATCGTTTACAAGGTAGTTTTGATACTTTATATTCTGGTGAGCGTGGCAGAGCTGCTCATGAAATGATTGTTGATTGCAGAGCTTTTAAAGCTAATGGTATTGAAGTAACTGATATTGCAAAACGTTTAATGGACTATGGCTTTCATGCGCCGACGGTTTCCTTTCCGGTAGCTGGAACCCTGATGATTGAGCCAACAGAAAGCGAAAGCAAACAGGAAATTGATCGTTTCTGTGACGCCATGATTTCAATTAAAAAGGAAATTGATCAAGTGTCAAAAGAGGATGAAAATAACGTTTTAAAAAATGCACCACACACCCTAGAAATGGTAACCGCGAGCGAGTGGAAATTTCCTTACTCACGCGAAACCGCAGCTTTCCCTTTAGACTATGTAAAAAACAATAAGTTTTGGCCATCTGTCAGAAGAGTTGATGATGCTTATGGTGACAGAAATTTAATTTGTACTTGTGCTCCAATAGAGAGCTATATGGAGGCATAAATGGGGTGTTGAACATCGTAATAATTTTTACAAAATAATTTGCCTTTAATTTATAGTCAGTATTTTTGTGAGAAGACTAAATTAAAGGCTTAATTTTTATTTATGAATATTAAAATTACCGGTACTGGGAGCTATATTCCGGGTACTATAGAGAAAAATGAAAATTTTAACTCACATCACTTTTTAAATACAGACGGCTCACCCATTAATAGTGAAAATACCGTAATCATTGAAAAATTCAAAGCTATTACAGGAATTCACGAACGTCGGTATGCCGAAGAGCATTTAACCTCATCAGATTTAGGTTTTTTTGCAGCTGAAAAAGCTATTTCAGATGCTAAAATCAACCCAGAAGAATTAGACTATATTATAGTTGCCCATAATTTTGGTGACGTAAAACATAATACCCTACAAAGTGATCTTTTACCTTGTTTAGCCTCTAGAATAAAACATAGTTTACGTATAAAAAACCCTAAATGTGTAGCCTATGATATTTTATTTGGTTGCCCGGGTTGGATTGAAGGTGTTATTCAAGCCCAAGCTTTTATTAAGGCAGGTATGGCCAAAAAGTGTTTAGTTATTGGAACTGAAACCCTATCGAGGGTCGTGGATAAGTACGACAGAGATTCCATGATTTATTCAGACGGCGCTGGTGCAACCGTTATTGAAGCAACAGAGGAAGAAGGAGGTATTTTAGCACATGAAACAGCTAGCTATACTTATGATGAAGCTTACTATTTATTTTTTGGAAATTCTAATAATCAGGAACTTTGCAAAGACACAAGATACATTAAAATGGATGGGCGTAAAATCTATGAATTTGCCTTAACCAATGTACCAAACGCCATGAAAAGCTGTTTGGAAAAAAGCGGTGTTTCTATAAATGATATTAAAAAGATTCTTATTCATCAAGCCAATGAAAAAATGGATGAAGCCATTATCAAACGGTTTTACAAGCTTTATAAAATGGACGCTCCAAAAGATATTATGCCCATGAGCATTGATAAACTTGGCAATAGTTCAGTGGCGACCGTTCCTACCTTATTTGATTTAATAAAAAACAATAAATTAGAAAATCATAGCCTTACAAAAGGCGATGTTATTATATTTGCCAGTGTTGGTTCAGGAATGAGCATCAATGCCATTGTTTACAAATATTAATAGTACCGCTTTTGCGGAATTTCATAAAAATGTACGACAAAAGCTATCCGAATAAAAGATATAAGCACACTATCCAATTTTTAAAAAAGCATGTTCCAGAATCTGCAACTATTTTAGACTTAGGTGTTGAAAATCCATTTTCTAACATCATGTCTTCAGAAGGGTTTAAAGTTAAAAACACCAAAGGTGAAGATTTAGATTTAGACACTTCAGCAATTAAAAATTCGCAAGCAGAAATCGTCACAGCCTTTGAAATTTTTGAACATCTGCTTTCTCCTTTTACAGTTTTAAAAGCCATTCAATCTAATAAATTAATAGCAAGTGTACCATTGCGTTTATGGTTTTCTTCAGCATATAAAAGTAAAACAGATATGCGAGACAGGCACTATCATGAATTTGAAGATTGGCAGTTTGACTGGTTACTGGAAAAAGCCGGCTGGGAAATCAAAGCGCGTCAAAAATGGACCAATCCCACAAAAAAGATTGGCATCAGACCATTACTGCGCTGGATTACACCAAGATATTATATAGTTTATGCGGAACGCATCAATAATTAAATTCTAAACCCAAAAACGGTATAAATAGATTAACTTTGAGTATTAAACTTAGAGCTTTGAATTTTTATATTGTTATACCTGCTCATAATGAACAAGATTCTATTGGCCTTACTTTAGATTCTTTAGTTAGACAAACACTTTTACCAAAAAAAATTGTGGTTGTTAATGACAATTCAACAGATAGAACCCAAGATATCATAGAAAGTTACACCAGTAAATACTCCTGGATTCAATTAGTAAATACAAAATCTTCGAATGAGCATTTACCCGGAGCAAAGATCATTAATGCGTTTTATAAAGGTTTTGAAGTTTTAGATAACGACTATGATGTTATTTGTAAATTTGATGCCGATTTAATTTTTCCTCCTAATTATTTAGAACAAATTTCTAAACATTTTAACTCAAATTCGCATTTGGGAATGGTTTCCGGGTTTTGTTTTATCGAAAAAAACAATCAATGGGTCTTGGAAAATTTAACTAATAAAGACCATATAAGAGGCGCCCTTAAAACTTACAGAAAAGATTGCTTTATTCAAATAGGAAAATTAAAACCCTCTATGGGTTGGGATACCGTTGATGAGCTTCTGGCAAGATATTACAAATGGACTATTTTAACAGATGAAACGCTTCATGTGAAACATTTAAAACCAACCGGTATAAGTTATAACGAAGCCTCAAAACATTTACAAGGAGAAGCCATGTATAAAATGCGTTATGGCTTTAGAATAACCTTGATTTCTGCTATAAAAATGGCATTCAAAAAACGGAGATTTTCCTTATTTAAAGATTATATGACTGGCTATTTTGAAGCTAAAAAGAATAAATCGCCCTTTTTAGTTACAGAAGATCAAGGCCTCTTTATACGAAGGTTACGCTGGAAAGGTGTAGTGAGTAAATTCAATTAAAAGTCCAGTTTTTATAACTGCTCGATGCTTCTAATTGAGATTCTAATGTATCGTCCAATTCTGGAAAAAAATCGATTCCGGTAAGTTCTTCAATATCATCAACAGACACTACAAATTCATGAAGTGCTTTATCAGAATTTTTGTTGGGCATTAAAAAAGCAAGCATTTTTATTTTCCCTTTATAATTATCCAAAATAATTTTATAAAACTGATTGGGTACAGCAACACGCTCTTCTCCAATCGTTTTCAAATCATTTTCAAGCACGCCGCCTGTAACTACAAAAACACCGTCATATTTGGCTGCCCAATAGCGCACTTTTTGTTCTAGTGTATTCCAAATGCCTGCATTAAATTCATGTTCTTGGGGACTTATATTACTGGTTAAGAAAGTTTCTTTATAAACCGCTTGACTATAATTCCTATCGCCTGCCGGACATAAATGCCCGCGATCATATCCTGAGTTTTTATAGTTGCGCCAATGAGCTGCACCGGTTTTGACAGCTCTATCAATTTCGAAATAAGGTCTTTCAAAATTATAATTATAAAGTTGCCCTTTTTTTAATTCATAAGCAACCCATTCAGCTTGTTCAAAGAGTTCACTATAGGATAACGAATACCCTTCATGGTGCACCATTTGCCCTGTTGTACTAGTAGGCAAGAAGTACTCGTTTGTTCTAGCTTTTGGATTTTTACCCTCAGTTACAATTTTAGTTTTTTCTTCTTCCTTCAGAAAATGTTCATAACCATAAATACTAAATACAAGAAGGACGGCAATTATTGAATATATGAGTCTTTTATTCAAATTAATCTAATACAAATTCTAAAGGTTGCCCTGCGTTACCATTAGGATAACTTATATTTAATAAGACAGACATCGTAGGAGCAATATCTGTTATTTCTGTTTTATGGAAGGTCTCACCCTGACTTATACCCTTACCAAAAAACAATAGAGGCACATGGGTGTCATAACTATAGGCTGACCCATGGGTTGAACCTGTTTTACCATAAGAAATAACCGCAGGATCTAAAATAAAAACAACATCACCAGAACGTTTTTGACTAAAACCATTTTGAATTAATTGCTCTATTCCAAAAGAAAATGAAGTAGTCGACATTATCGTTGCTGTATAGGCCTTATCTATGAATTGATAATCAATAATCTCATTAACTATTGTTTCCTGCACATCATCTAAATCTAAATCTAATTCCTTTATTTTTTTTCTATTTAAAAATATTTGATCATTACTAATGCTTTCTATCATATTTGATGATTTATAAGTATCTTCCATAAAACCGATAATTTTCCTACTAAATTCTCTAGAATTAAAATATCCTGCAGGTATTTTTACACTTTGCAAATAAGAAGGCACATTAATAGCCGCATGGTCAGCGGTTAAAAAAACAGTGTAATTATCCTTACCTATTTTAACATCTAAAGCTTTTAAGAGTCTTTCAATATCCAAATCTAAACGCAAATAAGTGTCTTCAATTTCTTTGGAATTAACACCAAAATTGTGACCTACATAATCTGTACTGGAGAAGCTTATTGTTAATATATCAGTGATATTATCATATCCTAATTGTTCCGCTTCAATGGCTTCAATGGCAAAATCAGCAGTTAAACTGTTTCCATAAGCGGTTGTTTTTAAAATATCATAACCTCCATTGTCATCTTTTAATTTAGATAAATCATAAGGAAATGTTGCCGTTTCTTTACCATTAAATCCACCTTCAAAATTATTTAAATCCGGACCACTTTCTTGATAACTAGATATGTCATACAACGTATTCCAAACCTTTAAATATGAATCAACAGAATGCTTTTTATTAAAATCCTTTACCCATTTAGGAAGCTCATTCATATAAAATGTACTTGATATCCAATTACCTTCATCTTGTCCTTGAAACCAATATGCTGCATTAGCCGTATGCCCTGCAGGTAAAATAGCGCCTCTATCTTTAATAGCTATTCCAATAGTCTTTCCTTGCATTTGGGTAAACAATCTATTTTCATCAGTAAATGTTGTTGTTTTCATTCTATGTGGAGACATTTGACCTGCGCTTCCAGAGGTACCAACAGATTGTACCGAGTCGTCCTGGACACAGTAAACACCCTTTTTTATTTCTTTATCGTACCAATCATTCGAAATGATTCCGTGATATTTTGGTGTAGTACCGGTATAAATTGATGTGTGACCAGGTCCTGTTTTAGTTGGTATATAATTAAAATGTGTGTTTTTACAATTAAAGCCTTCATTCATCAACCGTTTAAAACCGCCTTCACCATATCTACTATAAAAACGTGTTAAATAATCATAACGCATCTGATCAACTACAATGCCCACTACTAATTTGGGACGTGCATTTAAGTCCAATTTATTCTTAATTGGACTGGTTGAATTACTGTTTTGAGCGTTGCATGAACTTATTGCAATAAAGAATAAGAAAAGGTAAATTAAATGTTTCATTGATGTATGAATATGTGATAAAACAAAAATACTGATTTAAAAACATCTTAATTTAAAATTTAGGTTAAATACCTTTAACTTTTTTTTACTTTAGCGTTAATAAATTTAAACATGACATACCTTAATTATATTGGCGCTTATTTCTTGATGATAGCCGAAATGTTTCGTAAACCAACCAAATGGTCAGTTATGAAACAGTTGATATTAAAAGACATTGACGACTTAATTATTGGCTCATTAGGTATTGTGGCTTTTATCTCCTTTTTTGTTGGAGGTGTTGTAACCATTCAAACAGCTTTAAATATTGATAATCCATTAATTCCAAAATACTTAGTTGGTTTTGCAACCAGACAATCTGTAATTCTAGAATTTGCACCTACCTTTATTTCGATAATTATGGCTGGTAAAGTAGGTTCCTTCATTACCTCTAGTATTGGAACGATGAGGGTAACAGAACAAATAGATGCTTTAGAGGTTATGGGAATAAACTCTCTTAACTATTTGGTGTTTCCTAAATTTATTGCTTTGTTACTATACCCTTTTGTTATTTCCATTGCCATGTTTTTAGGAATTCTTGGTGGTATGGCAGCGTGTGTTTACGGAGGATTTAGTTCTCTTGATGATTATATTATTGGCATTCAAACAGATTTCACCCCTTTTCACATCACTTATGCATTTATTAAAACCTTGGCATTTGCTTTTATTTTAGCAACTATTCCATCTTATCATGGATATTATATGAAAGGCGGTGCACTTGAGGTTGGAAAAGCAAGTACCACATCCTTTGTCTGGACCAGTGTGGTTATTATCCTTTTAAATTATATTTTAACCCAAATGTTATTGAGCTAATGATAGAAGTTAAAAACATACATAAATCGTTTGATGGCATTGAAGTTTTAAAAGGAATTACCACCACTTTTGATAAAGGAAAAACCAATCTCATTATTGGACAAAGCGGATCGGGAAAGACCGTTTTTATAAAATGCTTGCTAGGTTTATTTGATTATGAAGAAGGATGCATTTCTTATGATGGTAAGATATTTTCTCAACTGAGTGAGGACGAAAAAAGAAATTTACGTGCTGATATAGGTATGGTATTTCAGGGCAGTGCATTATTTGACTCCATGACCATTGCTGAAAATGTGATGTTTCCATTAAAAATGTTTACAAAACAAAGCAAAAGCGAAATGGAAGATCGGGTTGATTTTGTTTTAAAACGTGTTAATTTAATTGACGCCCATCATAAAATGCCAAGTGAAGCCTCTGGTGGTATGCAAAAGCGCGTAGCCATTGCCAGAGCTATTGTAAATAAACCTATGTACCTGTTTTGTGATGAACCTAACTCCGGCCTAGACCCTAAAACAGCCATCATTATTGATAATTTAATTCGGGAAATTACGGATGAATATGATATTACCACGGTAATAAACTCTCATGATATGAATTCAGTCATGGAAATTGGTGAAAAAATAGTGTTTTTAAAAGACGGTTTAAAAGCATGGGAAGGATCAAAAGAGACTATATTTAAAACCGACAATGAGGTGGTTACTGATTTT
This sequence comes from Yeosuana sp., assembly GCA_036525815.1. Taxonomy (GTDB): domain Bacteria; phylum Bacteroidota; class Bacteroidia; order Flavobacteriales; family Flavobacteriaceae; genus Yeosuana. Next base: position 32,406 of record DATCZQ010000009.1, read on the forward strand.
GTTTATTCTTCTGAACTGATGAAAAAAGTACGACAAATGTATATTGAGGAAAAGCAATAGCCCTTTTAAATCAAGTTATTTTATTTGACGACTTTATAGAATTATCTTGATAACCCTCAAATTCTAATTTAAATAGCGTATCTTTAAACTTGGATTATTTATCCGTTGATATCAATTATCTCTTCGCAAAAGTCTAGAAGTCAACTTAATGCCTGAGTACTAGAAAATAACCCAAAAACAAAATGTAATCTAACGCTTTACTTAACTCATTAATATGTGATTCGTTTTAATTCAAAATAGAATCATATGGCTTTACTAAAAATGGGCGTTATTGGAACTTCAAAAAAAGAAGACGAAAGACGGGTCCCTATACATCCAGAACATTTAAAAAGGCTTCCAGAACATATACGCAGACAACTTATTTTTGAAAAAGGCTATGGCAAACCTTTTAATATTGAAGATGAAGAAATCATTGAGTTGACCGGAGGCATGGCTACACGACATGAAATATTATCTGATATTGGATCAGTCATAATAGCTAAACCAATCCTCTCTGATTTAGAAGAATTAAAAACGGGTGGTATTTTATGGGGCTACCCACACTGTGCCCAGCAAAAGCAGATTACACAAACAGCCATTGACAAAAAATTGACCTTAATAGCGTTTGAAGATATGTATGTGTGGAACCCCAATGGACAAATTGGTAGGCACACCTTTTACAAAAATAATGAAATGGCCGGTTATTGCGCCGTTATACATGCGCTCCAGCTAAAGGGAATAGATGGCCATTATGGAAACCAAAGAAAAGCCATCATATTCAGTTTTGGTGCTGTTAGCAGAGGCGCTATCTATGCATTGAAAGCGCATGGGTTTAGAGATATTACGATCTGCATTCAAAGACCAGATCATGAAGTACGAGAAGAAGTTTTAGATGCGCATTATACCAGAGTTAGAAAAGGAAAAGAAAATGAACCGCGACTGGTTGTTGTAGAACATGATGGCTCCGAAAGACCTTTATTGGATTTAATTCAAGAATCTGAAATCATCATTAATGGTACCTATCAAGATACAGATGACCCCATCAATTATGTCAACGAAAACGAAAAATCGATGCTCAAGCCAGGCACCTTAATTATTGATGTAAGTTGTGATGAAGGCATGGGCTTTTATTTTGCTAAGCCTACTACTTTTAAAAACCCCATTATATCGGTTGATAAAATAGATTACTACGCCGTAGATCATACGCCCAGTTATTTTTGGGAAAGTGCTTCAAGATCCATTTCTGCAGCTATGATTGTGCATTTACCATCTGTAATTGCCGGTCGCGAAAGTTGGCAAGAAAACAAAACTATTGAAAATGCCATCAATGTTAATAAGGGGGTCATTGTAAAAGATACTATTCTTAGATTTCAGAACCGTGAAAAAGCATATCCTCACAAAGTGAAATAATTGGTTTATTTCTGTGATTTTTAGAGGATTCGTTTGACGGTTTGACTATGAGTAGTTGTGTGTTAGCAATTAATTGGCAGGCAGGGTTTACAAGTAATACCAAACTATAAAATCCATTATTAAGTTATTCATAATTATTTAACTTCAAGAGTTTCACATTCCAACTCTACAATAATCTCATTTTTACGATTAAAAAATTCAAAAGGAGGATTATATCCTAAAAAGTAAAATCGGTTTGTATAAGTTATTCCCTCGGTATCTAAAGCTGATTTTAATTTCTGTTTATACTTTTCTATTTTTTCATCATTAGCCCAACCACCAAAGGTTATGGCAGCAACAATTTTTGCCGGTTCTTCCCGAAATTTGATCTGTGATTGGTTAGGTTGCGGAAGCGTTTCTTTTTTAAATTTCTTTGGAACCATAAACATCATAGTCATAGAGTCTTCCAAAGACATGGCCACTGGCGAAGTCATCGCTATTTTTTCATTCTTTTCATTTCCACCAAAAATGTATCCTGCTAAAATCGAGAACCCTTTACTCGAAGCATCTTTATATTTATTACCTGAGAGTTGGACGAAAGTAAACAAACGTGCTTCGTAGCTGCGTATTTCAAACGCATCATGTTTTTTATTGACTGCATAAGGATAGGTTTCAATATTTCTTTGCCCACTTATAGCAAAAAGTTGCACAATTATGAAGGCTATTAAGATTACTCCGATTAAGATGAATAGTGTTTTCATTGCTTAAATTTAAGTATAAAGCTATTTTAGTTTTTAATGACTTATATCAGACGTTAAACGAAATGAGTCTCTTTTTTGTACAAAACGAAACCTTAATTAGCCCGCTTCACCACTAAAGTATCCAATTTCAGCTTTAGTTTTAACCACTGTTCCAGTTTTTTACTATCCTTTTCTCTTCCTTTTTCATTGCTCAAGGAATCGTTCCATTTAACTGTAAATACATTAATAGTATCCATTTTTTTGAAATTGGTATTTATCAAACTGGCATAAGAAAATTGTTCTAAATTTTCATAATTGATTTTCACTTCTTGGGTTAATTCTTCAAAAGGAATATAATGGCGTTCTAATTTTGAAAGTTGTTTTACCTTTCCTTCCAGAAAATCTATTTTTTGGGTTTGAGACAATAAATCGAGAGAATCTCTGTAACGTAATTCTTCCATATATCTGAAATTATCTAAATTTTTAGATATATTTTGATTGAAATTTAATGTTGTCTCCGTTAAGGAACTATAATCTTTCATTCTACCTTTTAAAATATTTATGGTCGACTCCGGGATTTCATCCAGCCCGAAAGTATTGATGTCAATTGAAGAGTTTTTACGGTCAGAATAATTATAAATGGCATTCTTTTTTATGTATTCAAAATGAGGTAATTGAACACATTCATTAGCGACAAATGCTTTAGCATCTCTGCTAAAGTTACTTTCCTGTAACACATTAACAAACGTCCAAATAGCTGGGATCATAACCACAATAGCCAACAAAGAAGCAATCCGCCCAATGCGTTTACGCTTCGCAGAATTGACATACTTCAACATTGGAAAACGAAGTACTTTTAAAATAATAAAAGTTGCTAATGCTATAAAAATAGTGTTGATGGTAAACAAATACATGGCACCGCCAAAATACATCCAATTACCTTTAGCTAAACCGTAACCAGCGGTACAAAGCGGTGGCATTAAGGCGGTGGCTATGGCAACCCCAAAAATTGCAGACGCAATGGTTCCTTTTTTAGTTCTGGCAATTAATAAAGCTGAACCACCAAAAAAGGCAATTAATACATCACGAATATCTGGCTTCACTCTACCTAAAAGCTCTGAAGTATCTTCACTTAAAGGAAATAAATAGAAAAACAAAAAGGCGGTTAATAAACTTAACACAATCATAATCCCTAAGTTTATTAAAGATCGCTTTAAAGTATCAACATCATTAATGGCAATTGATAAACCTACTCCAAGAATAGGGCCCATAAGTGGCGAAATTAACATGGCACCTATAACAACAGCCGTAGAATTGGCATTTAAACCAATGGAGGCTACAAAAATGGAACAGACTAATATCCATGCCGTTGCTCCTTTAAAGCCTATATCATTTTTAATGGCCTCTACAGTCGCATCTCTATCTGTATCTTCTCTAAAATCTAATAACTCCCGTAAAAACCTTTTAAGACTAACAAACAGCCCTTGAGCTTCCTTTTTTATATCATCTTTAGTCTGATCTACAGCAGATCCCTTTTTGATTTCTTCTTCAGAAGAGTTAGATTTATTTTCGTCCATATCTTTTAAAATAACTTATTGTAAAATCAGCTTTAACTACCTGAAATTTTATGACTTTAAGTAACAAGTTTTCAGCTACAGACTAAGATATAAAATAAATATCTACAATTATATTTCTATACTATAAATAAAATCATTTCATATTTTAACCGTATTGTTCTCCAAATTTTCCCTTTACTTTTTGAAGGACCTTTTTAATATCTTGTTCCTTCGACTTAGGGTAAATAAGTAAAACATCTTCTTTATCAACAATAATATAATCTTGTAATCCGTCAACCACTACAATTTTATTGTTTGCCGTTCTAATCATATTACCAGAAGTGTCTTCTGTTAAGGTCCTGGTGTTAACAACCGCATTGCCACTGGTATCTTTATCGAGTTTATCATACAAACTTCCCCAGGTGCCCAGATCATTCCAGTCAAATTCAGCGGCTATGACATACACATTTTTTGAAGTTTCCATAATGGCATAATCCACTGAAATATTTTCAGATTTGGCATAATTTTCTTGAATAAAATCATATTCCTGATC
>DATCZQ010000010.1:0-52124 GCA_036525815.1 Yeosuana sp.
TATTGAATTGCTTATAAAACAGTTGAGTCAACGCGAAACCCATTCCCAAGCCCATTGGATTGCTAATCATTAACAGATCGTTTTCCTGGCAGCCCAGACGCGATATAAAATTTTCGTCCTCAATGACACCAATAGCTGTCGCTCCTATTTGTAGTTCATAACTGCTATTAGTATCTCCACCGAGTACAAAAGTGCCATATTCACAACATGCATCATGAATTCCTTTTTGAATTAATTGAAGTTTATCAGCTGGATATTCAGAAGGGATATTTTCAATAAGTAAAATACCTATAGGTTTTGCACCCACAGCTGTTAAGTCACTTATGGATGCCGTCACGGTCATCCATCCTATAAGATAGGGATCGGTATATAAGCCGCTTGCTATTTCTTCAACGATACTATCTACCGTTACTGCTAAACAAGAACCATCTTTTAACCTGATTATTTCAGCATCGCTTTCCAACAGTTTATAAATTTGATTTGGCGAACGATTAAAACTCGCTGTAAGCGCTTTCAATATGCTGTTTTCAATAATCAAATTACAATTGAATTTTTATTTATTATGCAAAATTCTAATGGGGTAGTTATTTTTTTTAAATGACTACCAAAGCGATGATATGAAATATTTTAATTATTTTTATCAGTATTTAAACTAAAGGTATAGTATTTTTTTGACAAAGTCAAACACTAATGATTTCCATTGTATTTAAAAAGTGAATATAATGACACTAATGCCCAAACCGCTTCGAGAATTATAAATGGCCAATAATTGAGTAGGATAGAAGCAAGGCAAGCCATAGAAGCTCCAGTAAAATTAAGCATCATAAATATGAGGCTTTTATTTGATGCTTTTCCTGAAACGTTTAAAACATAGGCCAGTAATATTTGAAAAACACCTAAAAATCCAATCCAGTCAATAAAATTCATAGTAAGTAAATATATTTCAAAATATTAATAACATTTGATGATTGGGATTGGAGTGTGTGGCAGAAATTTGAAAGTCGTGATGTCCCACAATTTTAAACCCAGCCTTTTTATAAAATTGGATGGCTTTATGGTTTTCTGTCCATACAAATAACCACATGCCTGCCTGTTTGTGTTTAATAGATTTAATAAGATTAAAATTGAAAAGTTCTAGGCCTAATTTCATACTGTGAAACTCCTCTAGTAGATACAAACGCTCTAATTTGGTGATATTTTTAATGGGAATATTGGGGTGTTGATTATTATAAATAATTTTAGAATAGCCAACCGCCGTTTTATTAAAGTAAATAATGTAAAAAATATTATTGGCGTCTTTTAATGCGTCTTCAAATGCTTTTTTTGTGAAATTCTTATTCACATACTCATTAATATCTTCTTCAGAAGCACTTCTGCCATGTGCTTCTAAGAACGAGGTTTTACCTATTTTGGTAAGTAGTTCAATATCTTTTAAAGTTGCTCTAACAATGGATGTCATAAGAACTATTTATTTAATAAAAAAGCTTTTAATTCCTCATAAGTACTAATTTCAATAGCCACCTTTTCTTTACCCATTACTTCTTGTATCTGAGGAGGCAAGGATTGTTTTTCTTTAATCACATCTTCTACAACATCTAAAAACTTGGTAGGGTGTGCTGTCTCTAAAAATACACAATGGGCGTCAGGATGCTCTTTTAAATAAGCTTTACAGCCTAAATAGCCCACGGCGCCATGCGGATCGGCGACGTAATTGTATTTTGTGTAAATCTCACTTAAAGCTGATTTGGTTTCTGCATCTGAAAAACTATATGACGACAAGTTTTCCTTTAAGCTTTCAAAGGAATTTTTATAGATTTCCTGAATCCTTATAAAATTGCTAGGATTGCCTACATCCATAGCATTACTAATGGTTTGAACAGATGGTTTTGGTTGGTATAACTGCGTTTTCAGGAATTCAGTAACCACCTTATTTTCATTGTTTGAAGCAATAAAATGAGAAACTGGCAGCCCTAATTGATGTGCCATCATACCAGCACATACATTGCCAAAATTGCCACTTGGAACTGAAAAAACTATGTTCTTATGCTTATGGTGTAGTTGTTTGTAAGCAAATATAAAATAGAATAATTGTGGCAGCCAACGTGCCACATTAATGGAATTAGCTGAAGTAAGTTGCATCTGACTGGTTAACTGCTCGTCAAGAAAGGCTTTCTTTACCATATCCTGACAGTCATCAAACGTACCCTGAACTTCAAGAGCTTGAATGTTTTGCCCCAAGGTCGTCAGTTGTTTTTCTTGAATGTCGCTCACTTTTCCGCTAGGATATAGGATTACCACATTCACACCTTTGACACCTAAAAACCCATTAGCTACTGCACCTCCTGTATCACCAGAGGTAGCTACTAATACAGTCACTAAATTGGTGTTGTCTTTATTGAAATACCCTAAACAACGTGCCATAAAGCGAGCCCCAACGTCTTTAAAAGCCATGGTTGGGCCGTGAAATAGTTCTAAAGTAGAAATATTTTCATTTAATGGGACCACAGGAAAATGAAATGATAACGTTTCTTCTATAATGGTTTTTAAAACAGTTTCGGGTATGTCCGGAGTAACAAATTGTTTAATGGCTTCAAAGGCAATTTCTGAATAAGTTAAATCATCTATATTTTCAAAAAAAGTTTGGTTCAAAGGCGTCATGCTCTCAGGAAAATATAGCCCTTTATCCGGAGCCAATCCTTTTATTACGGCTTCCTTAAAAGTGGTATTTGGCGCTAATTTATTGAGTGAGTAATAGTTCATTTAACTTATTATTTTCATTCCTTCTGTATTGATCTTACAAACAAACATGTCAAATTCAATTTCAGTAGTTTTATATATATTATTAATAGCAACTTCCACATTTGTAGCTGTTTTAATTCCTTTACTTAAACTAAAAATAGAAGGTCCAGAGCCTGAAATACTACATCCTAGAGCACCTACCTTTAAAGCGGCCTTTTTAACATCACTAAAATGAGGAATTAATTGACTTCGGTAGGGTTCTATAATCTCATCGTGCAGTGATTTACTGATTAAATCATAATCATTACTGTGCAAAGCATGTACCAAACTCCCTAAATTGGCCCATTGTGTAATGGCCTTTTGTAGTGGAATTTCTTTTGGTAAAATAGCTCTGGCTTCTGCCGTTTTTATTTCAATTTGCGGGTGAATAACCGTAACATATAAATCATCCGGAGTTGGCAATTGTAAGATCTCTAAAGGAGTAATACTTTTCACTAATACAAAGCCTCCAAAAATAGCTGGTGCCAGATTATCAGCATGCTCACATTTGCTTGCAATAGCTTCACCTTTCATAGCAAAATAGGTGAGCTGTTTCTTATTATAAGGCCTGCCCAATAACTCATTAATTCCAAAAACACTGCCTGCAGCACTGGCTGCACTGCTACCAATACCACTTCCCGGTTTTATTTTTTTGTAGATTTCTATTTCAAAACCGAAATCTGGTTTGGCATCTTCAATAAGGGCTAAGGCAGAAACGCCAGCAACATTTTTTTCGGTTTCATAAGGTAAATCATAGCCTTCAATTTTAGTGATATAAATACCTTTTTTAGCAGTTTTTCTAATGATCATTTCATCACCAACTTTGTCAAGACAAAAACCTAGCACATCAAACCCGCATGCAACGTTAGATACGGTTCCTGGGCAAAATATTTTAATTTCATTCATACTCTTACTTGTTTCCAATGCGTATTATGTCTGCAAATAACCCTGAAGCGGTGACATCAGCACCGGCGCCAGCACCTTTTATAATCATTGGTTGTTCAGGATAACGTTGTGTATAAAACATCACTATATTATCTTTTCCTTTTAAATTATAAAAAGGATGCCCTTCTGGAATTTCCTGTAGACCAACACTCGCTTTTCCATTGTTTAGTTGAGCTACATATTTCAACTGACAATTCTTTGACTTGGCTGAAGCGTACAATTTTTGAAAATGTGCTTCATCTGAAATCAAAGATTTATAAAAGTCATCAACCGATTTGGTTTCCAAATTAGCCTTAGTTAAGAAGGACGTATTTTCAATATCTTCCAAGTCCATTTCGAGACCACTTTCTCTGGCTAAAATTAATATTTTTCTGGCGACGTCTACACCGCTTAAATCAATACGCGGATCGGGCTCTGTATAACCTTCTGCCTGTGCTTGCTTGACCACCTCATGAAAGGTAGTTGAATTATCAAAATTATTAAAAACAAAATTCAAACTTCCAGATAAAACTGCTTGAATGGATGTGATTTTATCACCTGAAGCTATTAAATTGTTTAAGGTATCTATTATTGGTAAACCTGCACCCACATTGGTTTCAAAAAGTAAAGGGGCATTGTATTTTAAAGATAATCTTTTTAATAACTTGTAGTTTTCATAATTACTTGAGCAGGCAATTTTATTACATGCCACAACACCAATACTTTGTCTTAAATACTCTGGGTATAAACCTGCTACTTCTTCATTGGCAGTAACATCAACAAAAATACTATTTCTTAAATTAAGCATTTTTATTTGAGCAAGGAACCCTTGTAAACTGGCCTTTTCTCCTTTTTGCAATTGTTCTTTCCAGGCATTTAAATCTAACCCATCATCATCAAAAACCATCGTTCTGGAATTTGATAAACCAACAACATGTAAGCTGATTTTTAATTGTTCTTTTAAATATTTTTTTTGTTGTTTGATCTGTTCAATAAGTCTTTCTCCAACATTTCCAACACCTGTGATAAATACATTCAGTTGTTTGGTTTTTATTTCAAAGAATTGTTCGTGCAAGCAGTTTAAAGCCTTTTTTACATCATTTTGCAGTATGACCGCTGAGATGTTTTTTTCTGAAGCCCCTTGAGCAATGGCTCTTATGTTGATATTATTTTTTCCAAGTGAACTAAACATTTTCCCACTGATGCCCTGATGGTTTTTCATATTATCACCTATCAGTGCAATAATGGATAAACCAGCTTCAACAATAATTGGATCAATTTTGTTTAAGGCAATTTCGTTTTCAAAAGTAGTATCTATAGCGCTTTTTGCTACGTCTGCATCTTTATCATCAATACCAATACAAATGCTATGTTCAGAAGACGCTTGTGTGATTAAAATGACGTTGATTTTTTCTTGAGATAAGGTTTCAAACAAGCGTTTTGAAAAGCCAGGAATTCCAATCATGCCGCTTCCCTGAAGTGTAAGCAAGGCAATGTTGTTAATATTGCTAATGCCTTTAACTGGAATACCTGAATTGATATGATTATTGGAGATAATAGTTCCAACTGACTTCGGATCTAAAGTGTTTTTAATATGAATTGGTATGTTTAAGTCAAGAACTGGCTGCACTGTTGGTGGATATAATACTTTGGCCCCAAAGTGCGATAATTCCATGGCTTCCTGATAAGATAATTTTTCAATGGGGTAGGCCTGTTTTACCAATTTTGGGTTGGTTGTAAACATACCACTTACATCTGTCCATATTTCCAGCTGTTCTACTTTTAAAGCAGCTGCAACAATAGCAGCTGTAAAATCTGAACCACCTCTACCTAAGGTGGTTTGTTCGCCTGTTTTTGAGTGTGAAATGAATCCAGGACAAATAGTGATTTTTTGTTTAGTTGATTTAAAATACTCCTGTATATTTTTATTAGTTTGCTTATAATCTACATCCGCCTTTGTAAAATTGGAGTTAGTAATAATCAATTCCTGAGAATTTTTTAATTCCGCTGACAATCCTCTGGACTTCATAGTTTCCGCTATGATATATGATGATAGTAACTCGCCATAGCTGGTTAATTTATCGGATGTTTTAGGAGATAATTCATTGATGAGATAAATACCTTCTAATAAACTGTTGAGTGTTTCTAATTTATCACTAATTACATCTAAGATTGTTTCATTCGAAGAAGGTATTAATTCTTTAATAATATTTAAATGAATTTCTTTAATGGTATTAAAAGTTTTAGAAAAACCAGCGTCTTTATTTTTAGCTAAGCTACCAGCCAGCAATAATTTGTCAGTAATACCGCCAACAGCAGAAACAACGCATATGATAGTATCTTTTTCTGCGTAAGAATCGAGAATATTAATGACGTTATTTATATTTTTTGCAGAACCAACGGATGTTCCGCCAAATTTTAAAACTTTCATTTGTAATAAGTTGATTTTTTAATAAAAAAATTTTGAAGTCGTAATTTGAATAAATTACGAAAATAGCTTGAAGTATATATAATTAGCAACCCCAAAGGGTAGTAATGATTGTAGTTGTACCAAAAATAGCTGTATTTCCTCTAGATGAAAAGGAACATAAATGTGTTGGATTTTGGTTAAAATGATTCATTATTTATTATAATAATACTATTCAAAAGTATTACAATTAAACTTATCAAAAAAACTAAACTTATTTTTTTACAGTATTCTTATTATGAGGCTTATTTCATAGAATAAAATGAACTTAATTGATTGTTAAATAAAAAAATGATAACAATTAAATAAGTCTTCAAAATCAATAAAGATTTCAATTCAATTAAAATTCAAAATTTTATAAGCAAATTTTGTAAATAAAAATATATTTTTTATCAATAACTGTAAGTAAATACATAATAATAATTTATATTTATTCGATAAAGTGTAAATAATATACGTTAAAGTGTGTTTTGTATCATAAAATTTATATATTTGTATACGTTAATTATATAATCCTAAAGATGACATCAAAAACCCTTCAAAGTTATAGTTTAATAGTTCTTTTGGTTTTAAGCTATTTTTCTATTCAGGCACAAGTCACTAATGTATTTGATTTTAATACAACAAATCAGTTACAGACTGAGTTTACACAAGGTGGTAATTCTAAACTTATCTCACAAAGTCTGAAAGATGGAATAGGTGGTTCGGGTACTGTAAATGTTTTAGGTGAAACCGATGAAGTTTTCACCTCTAAACAAGGTTACTCGATCTCTGGGAAAGGGGCTCATTATGAATTTAAGACGTATTTTAAAATCGAGTATAACAGTGGTTATGGTGGTTTTGGTTTTACTTCAAACCCTAAGGCAAAGCATCATTTTTATGCGGCTCCTATTGAAGGTCTAGGAATTTCTGTACATGGTGGTGGCTATATTTTTAATAGTGGCTTAACTACTGAATCTGGTAAATGGACTAACCCCGATGTATTAAATAGCACATCACCAGATAAATGGTATTTAGCGGTTTTATCAATTGATTTGTTAGGGAACAGTTATTTTGATATGACAGTTAACATATATCCCTCTAATGAAGATGGAACTCTTGTAAATTCTACTAATCCAATTGAAACCAAAACATGGAAAGTTCAAAATAAGGCTATGGTTAACTCTAAAATAATATACGCCTACTTTGCTTTTGGTGGTCATAGAATTACAAAATTTGATAATTATGTTGTTAGTCTAAAAGGAGGGTCAACAAGCATAGAAGCTGGAGCGCCGGTAGTTATTGGCAGTTCAGTACTGAATAATAACACAAAACAAATAGATATAAGTGGCGATGTTACTGATGATAGAGGGGATGATGTCACTGAAAAAGGCATTGTTTACAGTACCTCTGAGAGTCTTCCAACAATATATGATAATAAAATCACCCTTGGCAGTGGGGTAGGTTCTTTTAGTTATGAATTAGAAAGTTTATTACCAAATTCTGTATATTATATCAGAACTTACGCTAAAAATTCAAAGGGAGTATCTTATGGAAGTCTAAGTTCTATAAATACTAATGACCTGCAGGATATAGAAATTGATTTTAAAACGAAAATTAAAACATACCCAAACCCATCAACTAATTATATAAGTCTTTCTGGTTTAGCTGAATCTGAAAATTATACTATTTATAATATGCAAGGAAAACAAGTAAAGCGCGGTACTGTAACAAATGATTATAAAATAGAGGTGAAATCACTAACTAAGGGTATGTATCTTTTAAAATTAGAAAACTTTGAAATAATTAAGTTTATTAAAGAATAGAAATTTTACCGGCTTATTTCAGTATTTAAAAAAATATACGCAAATCCTTAGATGAAATTTAGCTAAGGATTTTTTTATTGCCTAAATTGTAGCTTTATTTTCTCCATTAAAAAACATGAATTCTATATTTTATTTTAAATCTCTTTACAATCCATGAAACTATTTTCTAAAGAACAAATTTATGAAGGCGATAAGATAACTATTGAGCGTCAAAAAATATCTTCTACAGATTTAATGGAAAGAGCTGGTACTCAAATTTTCAATTGGATAAATCTGAGAATGCAAGGAGCGCAGGTACCAATACATATTTTCTGTGGTATTGGAAATAATGGTGGAGACGGAATGGTTTTGGCAAGACACTTGATTTTGGAAGGTTATAATGTTAAAACCTACATTGTTAATTATAGTGATAAACGAAGCAAAGATTTTTTAATTAATTATGACAGAGTTAAGAATGTAACCAAACAGTGGCCTGAATTTGTGCATAATCAGGATGACTTCCCAGAAATTAAACAAGATCATGTTATTGTAGATGCTATTTTTGGCATTGGACTTAACCGACCTGTTGTAGACTGGGTAAAAAATTTATTTGTTCATCTTAGAAAATCAAAAGCCTTTACCTTGTCGATTGATATCCCGTCTGGCCTGCAGACTGATAGCATCCCCTTAGATGATGACAATGTAGTGATGGCCTCTTATACACTGAGTTTTGCATCACCTAAGTTGGTATTCTTTTTACCAAACACGGCTAAATATACTATCAATTGGGAAGTTTTGGATATAGGATTGGATTCTGAATTTTTATCAAGCACAAACACTACTTATAATTTAATAGGAAAATATGAAGCAATTCCCATTTATATTCCTAGAGATAAATATTCTCATAAAGGGCAGTTTGGTCACAGTTTAATAATTGGAGGTAGTTATGGTAAAATTGGCGCGGTAACTTTGGCAAGTAGAGGCGCATTAAGTGCAGGAGCCGGTTTAGTGACTGCTTTTATTCCGAGATGTGGATATCAAGTATTGCAATCTTCATTTCCGGAAGCCATGGTGATTTCCGATGCAAATGATGATTATATTACTAATATTGAATTTGATTTTAATCCTTCGGTCATTGCTTTTGGAATAGGTGTAGGGGGCAACATTAAGACTATTGAAGCGTTTGAGGTTTTATTAAAAACGTATAAGGGGCCTATGGTTGTTGATGCAGATGGTTTAAATATACTATCCAATCATCCTCATTTTTTGGAGTTATTACCAGAGGAAACCGTTTTAACACCACATCCAAAAGAATTAGAAAGATTAATAGGAACATGGACTCATGATTTTGAAAAATTAGAAAAGGCTAAAGAATTTTCGAATAAACATAAAGTTATTTTAGTTATAAAAGGCGCTAATACAATTACGCTGTTTGAAAATAAATTTTATATTAATGCTACCGGGAACCCAGGGTTGTCTACTGCGGGCTCAGGTGATGTGTTAACAGGAATCATAACAGGTTTAATTTCACAAGGCTACAATCCTTTATCTGCCGCTGTTTTTGGAGTCTATTTGCATGGAAAATCTGCAGATATAGCCGTTGAAGACTACGGATATCAAAGTTTAATCGCCAGTCATGTTATTGAGTATTTAGGAGCCGCCTATATGGATTTGTTTAAACAACCCGAAGCAGCTTCAGAAAAAGCAAAAGAAGAGGCATAAAAAAAGCTGCTATTAGCAGCTTTTTTTATTTCTTATAGTTCTAAACTATTGAAAAGTTCTAACAGTTTTGGGCTGGATGGTCTGGGAGCATCTGGATTCACAACGGTTCCGTCAGGACCAATTAAAATAAATCTAGGAATACTATTCACTTTAAAACCTCTCGTAAAATCTGATTCCCAAGCTTTATCGGCAAATAATTGTGTGCCGCCCATTTCCTTTTCAGCAATCATTTTTTTCCAACCTTCTTTTGATGCCTCCACGGTCCTTTCTTTATACCCTCTCCCATTATCCACAGAAATACTCACGAATTCTATGTTTTTTCCATGATAATTTTTTTCGATTTCTTTTAATGAAGGTATTTCAGCTTTACACGGACCACACCAGGTTGCCCATACATCAATATACACGTATTTTCCTTTAAAATCTGATAAGGAAGTCGTTCCTCCTTTATAATTCTCGTAATTAATAAAAGGAGGAGAAGGGATACCATTTAAATCCGCAAATTCTGCGGCTCTCTTTGCTTTATATTCCTTCTGCTTTGAATAGTAACCTAACATTTCATCCATAAACTGATCAATTTCACTTTTTTCAGTGGCGTATAAAGAGGTGTCAATAGCTTTATTTGATTCTAGGAAATCACTTAAAGAAGTATTTATATCAGAAATTTTCATTTTAAATTCTTGCTCTTCAAAATCAAACAAACTTGGTGGATAAATCGTTTCCTGCATCAGTGCCTTTTTAGCCAAATAATTATTGGTTTCTGCACCAATGCCAGTATAACTTATGGTCTCATCAAACATTTTAGCATCTAAATTCATGTTTAATTCATAACCGTTTCTCAAAAACAATGTGGTACTTTCTCCACCATCATAAAAGCTATATTTTCCATCCTTTACTTTTAAGGTGTCACTGAAGGAGCCATCTTCTTTGACTTTAATGGTTTTTGTATATTCTCTATTACTAATAACGATGCTATCACTGTTTTTATCAATTATTTTTCCTGTAAACATGACATAATCTTTAGGTTCATTTTTACAAGCCAAAATCCCTAAAGCGCTTAATAACAAAATAGTTTTTTTCATTTTTATTTATTTTATGCCGTAAAAATAAATATTTCTAAGTTTTAAGAGGATAAATTTATTAATTATTAACATTTGTTGCGTAATTTATACATAATGTGGACTTTTGAATTAAATTAAAATTTTCAATGGATCCCTATCATATTATTTCTTCAAAAGTTTTGGATTTAATCACCTTAAAAGGTATTATATCTGATCAAAAGAAACTACAACTTTCAGAAGATTCTATTGTAAAAATAAATAAGTGCAGAGCATATTTAGATAATAAACTTAAAGGTCAGAATAAACCTATTTATGGCATAAACACAGGTTTTGGAGCCTTATACAATGTAAAAATATCAAAAGAGAATCTGACTATACTTCAAGAAAATTTGGTAATGTCTCATGCCTGTGGAACCGGAGATCGTGTGCCAAATGACATTGTTAAATTAATGCTGCTTTTTAAAATACAGTCCTTGAGCTATGGCCATAGTGGCATTCAATTAAAAACCATAGAAAGACTGATTGATTTTTATAATCATGATATTTTACCAATTGTTTATACCCAGGGCTCCTTAGGTGCTTCTGGTGATTTAGCCCCTTTGGCGCATTTATCTTTGCCTTTAATTGGAAAAGGAAATGTTGTTTTTAAAGGAAAAGAGTTGTCAATAACTGAAGTTCAAAATCAGTTTGAATGGCAGCCCATATCTTTACAATCAAAAGAAGGGCTGGCCCTTTTAAATGGGACTCAATTTATGAGTGCTTATGGGGTTTATTTAATTTTGAAATCCCATAAATTGGCTTATTTAGCAGATTTGATTGGCAGTATGTCATTAGATGCATTTGACGGTAGAATAGAGCCATTTAATGAATTGGTTCACTTAGTAAGACCTCATAACGGTCAATTAGACACGGCCAAGCGTATAAGGGAGTTTTTGGAAGGAAGTGAATTAATAAACCAACATAAAAAGCATGTTCAAGACCCGTACTCTTTTAGATGCATGCCCCAGGTGCACGGGGCTACTAAAGACACTTTAAGTTTTGTAACTAAAACGTTTATGACTGAAATTAATTCAGTTACAGACAATCCTAATATTTTTATAGAGGAAGATAAAATTATTTCAGGAGGAAATTTTCACGGTCAGCCTTTGGCATTGGCTTTTGATTATTTAAAAATAGCCATGGCTGAATTAGGAAATATATCTGAAAGGAGAACTTTTCAATTAGTATCCGGATTAAGAGGTTTGCCAGTATTTTTAGTTAATAATCCTGGTTTAAATTCTGGTTTTATGATTCCTCAATATACGGCAGCAAGTATTGTAAGTGCAAATAAACAATTAGCAACGCCTGCAAGTGTTGATTCTATAGTATCATCAAATGGTCAGGAAGATCATGTGAGCATGGGTGCTAATGCAGCTACGCAAGCGTATATGTTAGTAAATAATGTGGAACGTATTTTGGCTATTGAATTGTTCAATGCCTCACAGGCATTATTTTTCAGAGCGCCGTTACAATCTTCTGAATTTATTGAATCTATATTGAAAATATACAGAAAAGACATCTCTTTTGTAACGGATGACAGAGTTTTACATGACGACATCAATACTTCAATTGATTTCATTCAATCCTTAGACATTGATGGTGAGGAGTTATTTTAATGCATTTATAACTTATAGATTAAATCCTCATAAGGAACAATTTTTGAAATAATTTTTAAGTCAAAAAGCTGTTTTTGGGTATTTGTGATGGTTTGCTTATCGATAAGATTTTGAGACCATTCTGTGAGTGATAACCATTCTTGCACATCCTCAATTTTTTGACCATAACGATTTGATATAGTCTTTTCAACAGATGGAATCTCTTTAAATTCTGAAGTAGACCTATTGATGATGTTTAAGATGGTTTGAATATTTTTTTTATTAGATTTTATAAAGTCTTCTCTTGCTGCAATTACAAAACAAGGCCATGGTGTAGGGCAATGCCCTATGCATCTAAAAACACCTTCATCTACAATCGGTTTTGTAGTGAATTTTTCCCATAAAAAGTAATCAGCGGCTCCCTTGCTTAATCCTTCAACCGCGCCCTCCAAATTATTAATTACTTTAAACTTGAGATCCTTCTTTAAATCCCAATGATTATTTTGAGCATTTATATAAGCCATTAAATGGGAACCTGAACCATATCTACTAATAGCCGCTTTAGTTCCTTTTAAATGTTCAACGGTTTTATAAGGTGAATTGTTTGCAACATGTATACCCCAGATTAAAGGCGATTGCACAAAAGTCTGAATAATTTTAACGGCGTTACCTTCAATAATGTCTTTAATGATACCTTCAGTTAGAACAACCGCCAAGTCTATTTCCTTGTTTTGAAGTGCTTTACACATTTCGCCTGTGCCACCGGGGTAATCTTTCCAACGCAAGTTAATACCCTCTTTTTTGTATTCTCCATTTTTAAGAGTTATATACCATGCAAGATTAAAGTGTTCAGGTACACCACCAATATTAATTTCAATCATTGTATTAAATCCTTTCCAAAGTGTATTTTATAAGGTTTTCAATTACTCGCCCTGGATTTTCACTAAAAGTTCCGTTAGCTCTATTTGCAATAATAGCATTAATTGACAAGGCTTTATGGCCTAATAATTTTGAAAGTCCATAAATAACGGAAGTTTCCATTTCCAGATTAGTTATCCGCAAACCATTGAAGCGAAAAGAATCAATTTTATGGTTTAATCCTGGGTCTTGCAAAGGTAAACGTAATACACGTCCTTGTGGGCCATAAAAACCTCCGGCTGTAGCAGTTATTCCTTTAAAGGTTTTATTACTGCTAAACTTTTTTTCTAAACTTGAATCGTTATTAATGATTAAAGGTCGTCCTTTATGGGGATTCCAGTTAGTATGTGTTACGAAAGCATTTTCAATTTCTGGATTTGTTACCGGATCAATTTGATAAGCATGTAACATGGCGTTTAAATCTAATCCATGTGTGCTTAATACAAAAGAATCGACAGGAATGTCATTTTGCAGAGATCCAGAGGTTCCCACTCTTACAATATTTAAACTGGCTAATTTTTCTTTGGGTTGTCTGGTATTCAAATCAATATTTACCAGAGCATCCAACTCATTCAAAACAATATCAATATTGTCTGGGCCAATTCCAGTAGAAATTACGGAAAGACGTTTTCCTTTATAGGTGCCGGTATGCGTTTTGAATTCTCGTTTTTGTGTTTTGAAATCAACAGCATCAAAATATTTTGAAATTTTTTCAACTCGGTCTTGATCTCCAACCAAAATGACGGTTTCAGCTATGTTTTCAGATTTTAAATTTAAATGATAAACGCTTCCATTTGCATTTAAAATGAGTTCAGATTCTTTAATGGGCATTGGGTATCGTTTTAATGAGTTTATTTTCTTGTTTATTGAACTGAAAATCAAGTTTGTTAACACCTCCAAATGTAATATTGTTATTCAATTCAAAAGCAAAATTATACTGGCCTAAAAGGGCTTCATGACCTTTACGGTTAAGTGAAAGTCCGTTTTCTTCATATGTAATGAAAAGATTCAACTTATTAATAATTCTGTTGAACTGAATATCGCCATATCCATAATAACCCTGATAATTTATGGCATAGCCTAAAAGCTGATTTTTAGATTTAATGTCGTTATCTTTAATAATTTCTAAAAGGTTTTGTTCCAAAACATTAAGTCCAGATTTAGAGTCAGGAAATCGTTTTAAATGTGCTTTAAGACAATTATTTAAATATTTAAAACTTGAAGTTTTAACAATATAAGGTTTTAATAGGTTGTGATCTTTACCGCAATAGATATTCCATATGCTTTTTGCTAATTCAATATCTTCAGTAGTTAATTTTATTTTTTCAGAAAAATGTTTATGAAGTTGTGTAGGAGATAATTCAGATAAACCTTTTAAGTTTTTTTCTCCTTCAATTCTGCCACTACAGACTAAATAAAGAGGTAATCCAATTTTCTTTTGACCTAATAATTTAATAACGCCAAGCATATTTAAATGACAGAATAAATCATATTCAAACCATAGAATGATTTCGTCATACTTTTCGGTATGATCAAGAATATTTAATTCACCTTTAATTTCTTCAATATCTAATTCAATATCATAAAAAGTATTGAAAAAGGACGCGCGTTTTTTTAAAAAAGGATCAGAATTTATGTTCGACATAGTAGGGCCTTCACACAACATTTCCTCCCAGGCAAGGATATCTCCACTGTAGTCTAAATCTTTTAGAATACCAGTCAAAATACTTCCGTTAGTAATATGAAGTGTTTTTTCAGACATTAGTTATCCTCCCACACGTTTTACATGAAACCCTTTATCTTTTAAGATTTGCATGATTTTATCACGGTAATCACCTTGAATGATGATTTTGTCATCTTTAAAACTGCCTCCAACGCTTAATTTTTGTTTAATTTCCTTGGCTAAAAGTTTGAAATCTTCATTCGCACCAGTATATCCTTCTAAAATGGTGATAGGTTTCCCTTTGCGCTTTTCGTATTTACAAATAATGGGTTCATCCTGCAACCATATCTCATTGTTGTCTTCTGTTTTATCCGAAGGAACCTCCTGAATATGCTCTGGAAACAAATTTTTTAATTGATCTTGCAAATCCATAATAGAGTATTGCTATAAATTAAATTATTTTTTTATCAGACCTAGTTCAATTAATCGTTCATTTAAGAATTCGCCGGCAGTGATATCATCAAAGGCTTTTGGATTATTTTCATCAATACAACCTTCCAAAACATCTAATTTCATTTCACTGATAGGGTGCATAAAAAATGGAATGGAATACCTAGAGGTTCCCCATAATTCTTTAGGTGGATTAATCACTTGATGAATGGTAGATTTTAATTTATTATTGGTATGTCTGGATAGCATATCACCAACATTAATCATGAGCTCATCAGGTTCGGCAATAGCATCTATCCATTCTCCTTTATGATTCTTTACTTGTAGACCTCTTCCCTGGGCACCCATAAGTAAGGTAATTAAATTGATGTCACCATGGGCCGCTGCTCTGACAGCCTCTTTAGGCTCCTGAGTGATTGGTGGATAATGTATAGGTCTTAAGATAGAGTTTCCATTAATTATATAATTATCAAAATAAGTTTCTTCTAAGTCTAAATATAGTGCCAATGCACGTAAAACATATTTCGCAGTTTTCTCAAGCATTCTGTAGGCTTCCTTTCCAACTTCATTAAATTTAGGAAGCTCTTCAACGATTACATTTGAAGGATATTCAGCTTCCAATTTTGGATTGTTTTCCACATATTGTCCAAAATGCCAAAACTCTTTTAAATCGCCTTCTTTTTTTCCTTTGGCACTTTCCTTCCCAAAAGACACATAACCTCTTTGGCCACCAATTCCTGGTATTTCATATTTTTGTTTGATTTCAAGAGGTAAATTGAAGAAATTCTTAACTTCTGTATATAGATTCTCAACCAATGCCTCATTCAAGAAATGCCCTTTTAGAGCCACGAAACCAATCTCTTCATAAGCTTTGCCTATCTCTTTAACAAACTGTTGTTTTCTTTCATTATCTCCCGAAATAAAATCCTTTAAGTTAACGCTTGGAATATTATTCATTATTTATTCTTTTATTGGATACGATACAAATGTACAAAAACAATGTAAGGTGCAGATATCAATTATTTATTTAACTTGATTAAAACAAATTACCTTTTTATGGTATATTTGATATGATAATTAAACACCCATTTATGAGCCAGTCTTCCTTGTTAAATAATATCCAATATAACAGGCAAAATATTGATAATGAGACCTTAATAGCGATTTATAAAAAGTTATTAAAGCCAAGAATGATAGAAGAGAAGATGCTTATTTTATTGCGTCAAGGAAAAATAAGTAAATGGTTTTCTGGGATAGGCCAAGAAGCCATTTCGGTAGGAGTAACCATGTCTTTAAATCCGGAAGAATATATCTTACCGATGCACAGAAACTTAGGGGTTTTTACAACGAGAGAGATTCCTTTAAACAGATTGTTCAGTCAATGGCAAGGAAAAGCCTCGGGTTTTACAAAAGGTAGAGATCGATCTTTTCATTTTGGCACTCAGGAATATAAAATAATTGGTATGATTTCACATTTGGGACCACAACTTGGTGTTGCAGATGGCATAGCATTAGCCAGTGTATTAAAAAATAAAGATGAAATCACAGCTGTTTTTACCGGAGAAGGAGGGACAAGTGAAGGTGATTTTCATGAGGCTTTAAATGTGGCTGCTGTCTGGAGATTACCGGTAATGTTTTGTGTGGAAAACAATGGTTACGGATTATCAACTCCAACGATTGAACAATACAAATGTCAGCATATTGCTGATAAGGGTATTGGTTATGGAATAGAAAGCCACATCATAGATGGGAATAATATTCTGGAAGTTTATACCAAGGTTTCTGAATTAGCTGAAGGTATGAGACAAAACCCCAGGCCCGTTTTACTGGAATTTAAAACCTTTAGAATGAGAGGACATGAAGAGGCAAGTGGAACTAAATATGTCCCTCAAGATCTCATGGATGCATGGGGTCAAAAGGATCCGGTTAGAAATTTTCAAGCCTTTTTAAAAAAAGAAGGCATCATAAACGAGGAAATTGAAGTTGCTATTGAAGCTGCTATTGTCCATGAAATTAATGAAAATTTGAAACTTGCTTTTGATGAAGAGTTGATTGTACCGAATAAAACTGAAGAGTTAAATGATGTATACAAACCATTTGCATATCAAGAAGTTAATAGCAAGTCAGAACTTAAAGAAATACGATTTATAGATGCTATTTCTGAGGGTTTAGAAGGCAGTATGGAAGTCCATAAAGATTTAGTTATTATGGGTCAAGATATTGCTGAATATGGAGGGGCATTTAAAATAACAGAAGGATTCTTGCAAAAATTTGGAAAGGAAAGAGTTAGAAATACGCCCATTTGTGAATCTTCTATTATTGAAGTGGGCATGGGGCTTTCTATAGCGGGTATAAAAAGTGTTGTAGAAATGCAGTTTGCCGATTTTGTTTCTACAGGCTTCAATCCTATAGTAAATTATTTGGCTAAATCACATTACAGATGGAATCAAGAGGCAGATGTAGTCATCAGAATGCCGTGTGGAGCAGGGGTTAGTGCAGGCCCCTTTCATTCACAAACAAATGAAGCCTGGTTTACTAAAACACCGGGTTTAAAAGTTGTTTATCCCGCTTTCCCATATGATGCGAAAGGTTTACTGGCTACGGCGATTAATGACCCTAATCCGGTTTTATTTTTTGAACATAAAGGCTTATACAGAAGCATCAGGCAAGAGGTTCCTTCTGGGTATTATACATTACCATTTGGAAAAGCTTCGATTATAAGAAAAGGGAATCAAATAACCGTTATTTCTTATGGAGCAGCTGTTCACTGGGCCTTGGAAGTATTAGATAAGAATAAAGATATTGATGCGGATGTCATTGATTTAAGAACCCTGCAGCCTTTAGATACGGAAACTATTATTGTTTCAGCAAAAAAAACAGGACGCGTTATTATACTTCAAGAAGATACCTTGTTTGGTGGTATTGCAAGCGATATTTCTGCATTAATTATGGAAGAATGTTTTGAAAGTCTTGATGCTCCTGTTAAACGAGTGGCTAGTATGGAAACGCCCATTCCTTTTATTAAGCAGTTAGAAGAGCAATATTTGTCTAAAAATAGTTTTGAAGTAGAATTAAAATCATTGATGGCTTATTAAATTTTATGGTATAAAACGTATATTGTATCGTAATTAAAACGATACATGTATGTTTTTACGGTTTTATGGTATAGTTTTCTGTTTATTATTTTTGAGTAGTTGCAAAGACGATTTTGAAAAAAAATATACATGGCATACTATAAAAGTGACTGCAACCGCCTATAATTCCTTAAAAAATCAAACTGACTCAAATCCTAATATTACAGCTTACGGTGATAGTTTAAAGCCTGGCATGAAATATATAGCCGTTTCAAATGATTTGATAAAAAAAGGGTTAAGACATAACACTCCAGTTAAAATAAAAGGCTTGGAAGGCATCTATTTTGTTAAAGACAGAATGCATGCGCGTTGGCAAAACCGTATAGATATATATATGGGTATTGATGTTAAAGCGGCTAAAGAATGGGGTAGAAAAAAGGTTTTAATAGATTATGGAATACTAAAAAAATCTGATTCTTTATAGGATGTATTGGTTAAAGTTTATCTAAGATTAAATCTAAGAATAATTTTACTATACTTTTTAGGTATTATTTCCATACCAATGCTTTTTAATTGATGATTATCAAAAAAAGACGCTATTTATCTGTAACGTCTTCTTTTGTTCCAATTATAACTTTTTGTACTACTCGAAGCTAATATAAGTTGATTGTTGTTAAATGTTTTCATAATTGATTGCTCTTTATTTTTTTTGATTGTTTGTTTTTTTAGATTCTATTTATCTGAAACGTCTTTTATTATTCCAATTGTATTTTTTTGAATTTTTCAAAGAATCTGTTAATTGATTACTGTCTAATGTTCTCATGATTATTGTTTTTTAATTGATTATACTATATAGACGACACGATATAAAAAATGTTACAGTACTATGTATAACATAATAATAAATTAACAAATTTTAACGTTTTACATTAAAATAGGGTAGGATTTGAATTATAATTTAAGTACAATCTTTTTTTAGGAATGATTATTGTTAAATGATTGTAAAATAAATCAAGAAGAATGGATACTATTTATATAAAGAAATATCTTTGTTCAAATATTTGAAAGATTAATACCTATTATTTTGAAATAATATATTTAGTATAGTTTATGAAAATTCAATTTATATATATATTAATATTCTGTTTTTCCTTGACAATCAACGCTCAAATTGATAGTCAAAAAAAATCAACACCCATTCCTGCTATTGAAAGTAAAAAGGATACAGCTAATTCAAGTGTTTTGTTTCCAGCAAACCCAAAATCAGATAATAATTTTGGTGGATTAAATAGTCCTAAAGCAAATTCAGAATTCAATTTACCTAAAAAAGAATTTTCAATGTTTGGAGAAACTTTTGGAAATCCAGGAGAGTTATATGAAAAGAGATTAAGTAAAAATATGGCATCTATTAAACAAGAAATGTATTTAGGTTCAAAAGGAAGTACTACGGACCAATATTTTGGCGATTTTACTACAAAATCAAAATATGTTTACGTTATGTATAGTGATTACGGGGAGCAAGATGGCGATTATATTAATGTTTCAGTAAATGATGACATTATAAATCCTCGAATTATGTTAACAAATGCAAGTCAAGGTTTTAAACTTGATCTAAAAGAAGGTTTTAATAAAATTGATTTTTTAGCTTTAACAGAGGGATATCTTATGCCTAATACGGCCTTTTTTAAAGTGGTTGATGATCAGCAAAACGTTATTACATCCAATTATTGGGCTCTTGCGGTAAATGTAAAAGCAACCATTATTATTGTTAAAGAATAGTTCTTGAATGAATAAAAAAAAGCCTCTTAATCTTTTTAAGAGGCTTTTTTTATCATTTTTAATTGTTAGTTAATCTTTTAAAGGTTGTATTATTTCTTTTTTTAAATGCTTTGCATAAAAACCCATCATTGCTTTATAAAGATCAATTCTATTTTCTTCTTTTCCATAGCCATGACCTTCATCATATTTTACCATATAAGGCACATCATATCCTTTATTTCTTAAGGCACTCACTATTTGATCAGATTCATCAATATTAACCCTTGGATCATTCGCGCCTTGAATTACAAATAGAGGTTTTTTAATTTTATCTATTTGATAAACAGGAGAGACTTCTTCCATAATAACTTTTTCTTCTGGAATAGACTCATCATACCAAATTTCTTTTATAATCTTTAAGTAAGGTTTCCAATAAGGTGGGATTGTATTCATAAAAGTGAATAAATTTGAAACACCTACATAATCAACACCACAAGCATATAAATGAGGTGTTTTTGTGAGACCTCTCAAAACGGCATAGCCTCCATGGCTTCCTCCATAAATAGCAGCATTATCTTTATCTACCCAACCTTGAGTAACTACATATTGTAAACCATCTTCCACATCATCCATGGCTTTTCTGCCTATTTCTTTGAATCCAGATTCCAAAAACGCTTTACCGTAGCCACCAGATATTCTGAAATTGACTTGTAAGGTAGCATAACCGCGACTTGCAAATAATTGTGCTTCTGGATTAAATCCCCAAGAATCTCTGATTCCTTGAGGGCCACCATGTGGATTTACGATAACAGGAACTTTTTCTCCGTTTAAAGCTTCTTTAGGAAGCGTAATATAGCCATGAATTGTTTTTCCATCTCTGCTTGTAAAAGTAATTGGTCGCATTTCAGCCATATCTTTTTCAACCAATTGTGGCATTAAATTATAAAGTAACTGAAACTCATCTTTTTTGGCGTCATAAGAATAATAGACCCCATATAATTTATCACTTTGAAGAAAGATTAAATATTTACTTTCGTCATCTGTTGCATCGGCGATAGTATAGTTGTAATTCGGAAACTTAGAAGTTATTCTTTCGTGCAGTTTTTTGTAATAACTACTCACAGGAACAATAACATTTTTATCTCCTTCATAACTGAAGTAATCCAATTCATAACCTCTATTTCTAGACAAACTCAAACCAGAAACATCATAATTGTCATTTGAAAATAATTCCTTAATAATTTTATCTTCCTTTAAATCATATAAATAGATTTTTGATTTATCGCTAAAGAGATTTGATGACACATAGGCTTCATGAGGATTTTTAGAGGCATAATTAAAACTATTAATTGAAAAGGCATCTTTCCAACTTAATTGCTTTTTTAAGTCATAGCTTGTTCCGTCAAGAGTATAATAAAGTTCAATGTTAACACCGTCTTTTAATTTTGAAAATCCTCTCAGATTTCCATCTTTATCAAATACATATCCCATAATAGGATTTTCAGCATCTTCATTTTTATATAACTGATTTAATTCTCCGGTAATAATATTGATTTTATACGGTTCAAATATTTGAGGATTGTTTTGATTCATTGATATGATCATATGATCTTTATCTTCCTTTAACCCTTCTAAAATTTCCACTTTTACACCGTCAAAAGGCGTTAATTCTTTTTGGTTATTGCCATCAATATCAACAGCAAATAAATGATAGTCTTCATTACCACCTTTGTCCATGATATAAACTAATCTAATATCATTAGCCCATCCAAATCCTCTGATAAGCTCCTCTTTTTCTTCAATAACACGTTTAACTTCTCCCGTTTCTAAATTTTTGACATACACATGATTTTTTAAATTATCATCCTTTTCACTGTATGACATATAGGAGCCATTAGGAGAAAAGCTAAAAGATCTTGCTTTGGGTTTTGCAAAATAATCTTCAACTGAATACTTAAAATTTTCAGCATTCCAATTAGCAAGCTTGTCCAAGTCTTCTTTTGATGTAGGTAATGATATATTGCCAGGCAACACTTTTTCACTTCTTTCAAGGTTTAACGGAAGTTCCATGCCGGCTTGATAAAATGTACCAGTCAAAGTATTGTCTACCAAGGTTCCTACATATTTTATACCTATTTTACTGGATATAATAGTTATGGTACTTTCAGAAAATTTTGTTTCATCCATTGGTATTCCTGTGGCTCCTTGAGAAGGACTATCCATTGTGGATGCAAAAACACCTGCGTCTTCGCTTACATCAAAAACAAGTGGAATTTGCATTCCTTGAACTTCTAAAGTTCCTTTCCATGAGCCTGATACAGTTTGAGCATTTACTTGAAACACTAAACCAACAAAAAGAATAAATGCCGTACTTAATTTTAAAATAGAATTTTTCATATTCCAGCTTGGGTTTTAATTAATTTTAATATTATACACTGTTATTAGTTAATTTATTAGAAGCAACTTTCTAATTTTTGTTACATAAAAATAAAAAAACGATTAATCATTCGTTATAAACCTTTTAAAGATGTTATTTTTGCACGCAATCAAAATGCCGATATGTCAAAAAAGACTGATTTAGAAGAAAGAAAAGAAGGTAAGGAATTATATGCATATCAAAAGGGAGCTATTAATCAAATTTTCAAGTTGTTTGAAGAAGCTCCAGACGATTATCATTTATTATATCAATTACCTACTGGTGGCGGAAAAACAGTTATATTTTCTGAAATAGTAAGACAATACTTGAAGCATCACAATAAAAAGGTATTGGTGATGACTCATAGAATAGAGCTTTGCAAGCAAACGTCTTCAGTACTCTCAGAATTTGGCGTTTTAAATAAAGTTATTGACAGTAAAGCAAAGTTGGATGACCAAAATGAATTCAGCTGTTTTGTGGCCATGGTTGAAACGCTTAATAATCGTCTTAATGACGATAAATTAGATATTTCAGATATTGGTTTGGTTATCATTGATGAAGCTCATTATAATTCTTTTACAAAACTTTTTAAATTTTTCAGTAAATCATTTGTATTAGGTGTTACTGCTACACCATTAAGTTCTAGTATAGAATTACCAATGACTGATAATTATGATGAATTAATTGTTGGTGAATCGATTGAATCATTAATAGAAAATGGTTTTTTGTCAAGGGCCAACATGTTTACATATAATGTTGGTTTAACCTCATTGGTTGTGGGTGCTAATGGTGATTATACAGTGAAGTCTTCTGAAGATTTGTATACAGATAATGACATGCTTACTAAGTTGTTAAGTGCTTATGAAGAGCGGTCCAAAGGAAAAAAGACACTAATTTTTAATAATGGTATTAACACCTCTTTGCATGTGTATGATACTTTTAGGGCAGCAGGTTATCCAATTGCCCATTTAGATAACACAAATACTAAAAAGGAACGAGCTCTTATTTTGAGATGGTTTAAAAAAACACCAGATGCTATTTTAACTTCTGTTAGTATTTTAACTACAGGTTTTGATGAACCCACTGTAGAAAGTATTATTTTAAACAGAGCTACCAAATCGTTAACCTTGTATTATCAGATGATTGGTCGTGGCTCCCGTATCTTAAAAAACAAAAAAGAGTTTGATGTTATTGACTTAGGGAATAATTTCTATCGCTTTGGTCCTTGGGGCGATAGTTTAGACT
The DNA here is from genome assembly GCA_036525815.1 of Yeosuana sp. Lineage (GTDB taxonomy): Bacteria > Bacteroidota > Bacteroidia > Flavobacteriales > Flavobacteriaceae > Yeosuana. The sequence goes on from DATCZQ010000010.1 coordinate 23,895, forward strand.
GGCAGCGCATCTTCAGGTCTCCAAATTATTATTTAGATTCTTTATTAAACGATGAAGAGCTAGAAAGTAACTTTAGATATGAAATGCCCGATGTATTAAGAGAAGAGTTTTCAAAATCTGAAGAAGTAAGCTTCAACATCCATGAAACCTATATTAATTCCATAAGAAACGGAGAATCTTCAAAAGTTGTATTGGAACGTTCTATTGCGCAACATGCTAAAATATGTATTGAAAACAGTGAAGATGTTTATGATGCTTTGGCCTTAGCTAAATTACTTGGAGAGGATATAGATTTTAGAATAAACAGGTATACAAAATGTATCAGTAAAAGCACTTTTAATTTTGTAGAATGGCTTAAAGGGGAGTATAGAAAAAAGTTGAATGCTTATTTACGTTCAAATTTTGATGAGATTTTTGAATCTATACATGGTTACGCTCCTAAAGAATAACAATAGTTCCTATTTAAATTTATTATACTAATTTTTAGATACTTAAAATTTACACTACCTTTACAGCATATAAGCATGTTAAGGCAATTTTGTATAATTTTTGTACTACGTAAAAGTTTCTCGTTCAAAATTTTATAAAAAATTAAATTCGCATAAAAAACAAGTATTAATTTAAAGCAAGAAAATATAAAAAATGGCAAAATCGCAAGTGACGTTTAATAAAATTGAAAAAGAAAAAAAACGCCTAAAGAAACGAGAAGAAAAGCAAAAGAAAAAAGATGCTAGAAAAGCGGAATCAAAAGAAAACCCTCAAGGTATTCAATTTGCTTATGTAGATTACAATGGTAACTTAACTGATACACCGCCAGATCCTACACTGAAGGTAAAAGTGGAAGCTGAAAGTATAGAAATTGGTGTTCCCAAAAAAGAAGATAGAGAAGAAGAAGACCCAATTAGAAAAGGAAAAGTATCCTTTTTTGATTCGTCTAAAGGGTTTGGTTTTATTATCGATAGTGAGTCACAAGAAAAATATTTTGTTCACGTAAGCGGTTTACTTGAAGACATTCAGGAAAATGATAAGGTTCAATATGAACTTGAAAGAGGTCAAAAAGGAATGAATGCGGTTCGCGTAAAAAAAATCTAAATTTTTATTCTCGACTTCCATTAGTTATTAAATAAAACTAAATCGTTAAGTGGCCTTACATCTTCTAGAACAAGATCAAGAATATATCAATTTACAAACAGAACTAGTTTGGTTACAGCAGCATATTAAAGAGACCAATCAGCGTATCCTTATTTTATTTGAAGGTAGAGATACTGCCGGAAAAGGAGGTGCCATTATGCGTTTTATTCGTTTTTTGAACCCGCGTTTGTTTAAAGTGGTGGCACTTTCAAAACCAACAGAAAAGGAAGAAGGACAGTGGTATTTTCAAAGATATATTGAGCATTTGCCCAATCCAGGAGAAATAGTGTTATTCGATAGAAGCTGGTATAATAGGGCAGTAGTAGAACCTGTCATGGGATTTTGCTCAAAAAAGCAATATAATTTATTTAATCGCCAAGTGGTTTCATTAGAAAAAATGCTTGTTCAAGATGGAATTCACGTTTTTAAATTTTGGTTTTCAATTGACGCCGAAGAACAAAAAAGACGTCTTGATGATCGTGTGCATAACCCATTAAAGCAATGGAAATTGAGTAGTGTAGATGTGCAAGCGCAATCTAAATGGGAAGAATTCACTTTTTACAAAGAAGCCATGTTTAAAAAAACAGCTAAACCCCATTCTCCCTGGATTGTTGTTAAGGGAAATGAGCGTGATGTTGCCAGAAAAGAGGTGATGCGTTATGTTGTCAATAAACTTGATTATAACAAAAAAGGAGAAACTGGAGAACGCCTTACTTTAGATACGAATATTGTTACCGAGATATTTAATGAAGTTTAAATATCTAAATTTATCAAATTAATTCTTTGAAATTTATTCTATGGGCTTACCTCGTAAAACGGTACTTATTGTATTAGCCTTTATTGCTATTTATGTTATTTGGGGTTCAACTTATCTATTAAACAAAATAGCCGTAACACAAATCTCTCCTCTTTTTTTAGCTTCAATACGTTTTATTACGGCTGGAATTTTAATTTTTGTCATAGCCAAGTTCATGAAACTTAGTTTGGCAATCAATAAAAAACAAATCATTAATTGTATTATCGCTGGTTTTTTGTTTTTAGCCTATGGTAATGGTGTTTTTGTTTGGGCTTTAAGGTATGTTGACAGTGGTTTTGGAGCGCTTCTAGCCTCAACACAGCCTTTAATTGTATTGATTCTTATGAGGATGCTTGACGGTAAAAAAATTAAAGGAATGTCAGTTATTGGCATTATTCTGGGAATTATTGGAATGTATTTATTGGTGAGTCAAAAGGCATTGGTGTTTCAGGAAAACACTGTTTTAGGAATCATGATGATTTTTACCTGTGTGATAAGCTGGAGTTTTGGTAGCTTGTTTGTGGCTAAGGCAGAATTACCTTCTAATTTTTTTATAAACACGGGATATCAAATGCTTTCAGGAGGTATTATATTGGGGATTACTAGTTTTATTATTGGTGAAGAGTGGCTGTCACCTTTTTTATGGACTACACCGGTAAAAATATCGATGAGTCTTTTAGTGTTATTTGGAAGTATCGTGGCGTTTACTTCATTTAATTATTTGCTCAAAGTAGTTTCTACAGAAAAAGTTACTACTTCAGCCTATGTAAATCCAGTTATCGCTTTAATTTTAGGATGGCTTGTTCTGGATGAAACGATTACGGGACAATCTATTGTTGCTGCTGCCATATTATTAACTGGGGTCTATTTCATCAACTCAAAAAAAAATATCAGAACATTAAGATAATCTGCTTTTTGAGAATAAAATTAAACTAATTTTGCTCTTTTTTATATCAATAAAATTTTTCTATGGTTAATGAGAATATGAATGGGGATACTGAAATTTCTTCTGATGAAATAAATAAATGTATTGATATTTTAGAACGACTGATTTCTAATTCCAATCAAATTTTTGACATTCCGGAAGAACAGCGTATCGCTTTAATTAAGGCTTCAGGAAAATTGTCTCGTCCCAATAAACAAGAGTTTGTTAAATGGAAAAAGGATGCTAAGAAAGCTAAAAAACGCAAATTAGCAGCCAAAGACAGAACAGCAAGAAAAGAAACAGGAATTAGAAGCGCAAGAGAATCTGTAGTTTTCGTGGCGCCTAAATTATTATCTCCGGTCGATTTAGAAAACAAAAAGGAACTTGAACTTCAATCTCCTAGAAATTGTTATGTCTGCAAAACAGAATTTACAACATTACATCATTTTTATGACACCATGTGCACGAATTGTGGTGATTTTAATTATGCTAAACGATTTCAAACAGCCGATTTAAGAGGACAAACAGCCGTTATTACGGGCTCTCGTTTAAAAATAGGATATCATATTACCTTAATGTGTTTGCGCGCAGGAGCTACCGTTGTTGCAACCACAAGATTCCCTGTGGATAGTGCCTTGCGTTTTTCAAAAGAAGCAGATTTTACCGAATGGGGACATCGCTTAAAAATTCATGGATTAGATTTAAGACACATTCCTAGTGTTGAGATTTTTTGCAATTTTATTGAGCAAAAATATGAGCGCTTGGATATTCTCATAAATAACGCAGCTCAAACAGTGAGAAGGCCCGCAGGTTTTTATGCACATTTGATGCAGAATGAAGAAAGACCACTGGAGTCATTACCAAAATTTGCTAAAGATTTATTGGTTGATCACGACAGCTGTTTACAAGAATTAATGGTCTTAACTTCAGGTGCTTCTTCTAATCAGAATATGCCTGTAACCTGGCATGGACCAGAACCAGGAATTGGATTGAGAGCATCAGCTAAACTTTCGCAAATTCCTTATAGCTTTGATAATTCATTAGTCGCTAAAGAAGTATTTCCTGAAGGACAATTAGATGCTGATTTGCAACAAGTAGATTTGCGTAAAACAAATAGTTGGCGTTTAAAGCTTGGTGAAATTGAAACCACAGAAATGATTGAAGTACAATTGGTTAATTCTGTGGCGCCTTTTGTACTCTGCAACAGACTTTCTGAAATTATGAAGAAGGATAAGACAGGAAAAAAGCATATTATTAATGTGTCTGCCATGGAAGGAAAGTTTCATCGATTTTACAAAGAGTCACGTCATCCGCATACCAATATGGCAAAAGCAGCTTTAAATATGCTAACACATACGGCTTCAGATGATTTGGCAAAATTCGGGATTTTTATTAATGCGGTTGATACGGGTTGGGTAACTGATGAAGATCCGGCTGATTTAGCGAAACACAAGGCTGAAGTGCATGATTTTCAACCACCTTTGGATATCGTTGATGGGGCAGCGCGCGTCATGGATCCTCTTTTTGACGGTATAAATACAGGCAAGCATTGGTGTGGTAAATTTTTAAAAGATTACCGACCTATAGATTGGTAATTCATTGTAATTTGGTTTACAATTTATCTATTCTAATCTAAATAACTATTTTTGTATTCTTAATCTAAATACATGGGAAATAGAACCTATAAAATAGCCGTCATCCAGCTTAATTTAAATGACAAAGCAGAAAACAATTTAAAGAAATGTTTAAGTTGGGTGAAAGAAGCAGCAAAAAAAGGAGCTGAAGTAATTTCATTGCCAGAGCTTTATAGCAGTCATTATTTTTGCCAGAGTGAAGACACGAATAATTTTTCATTAGCAGAACCGCTTTACAGTACTTCTTTTAATGCGTTTAGTGCCTTAGCAAAGGAATTGGGTGTCGTCATTATTGTTCCTTTTTTTGAAAAGCGTATGTCTGGTATTTACCATAATAGTGCTTATATTCTGGATACTGATGGCTCCGAGGCAGGGTTATATCGTAAAATGCACATTCCAGATGATCCCCATTTTTATGAAAAGTTTTATTTCACTCCGGGAGATTTAGGGTTTAAATCGAATACCACAAAAAAAGGAAATGTTGGAGTACTTATTTGTTGGGATCAATGGTATCCTGAAGCAGCGAGACTAACTGCTTTAAAAGGCGCAGATGTTTTATTCTATCCTACGGCTATAGGCTGGCATCCTAAAGAAAAAGAGGAATATGGTGTGAACCAATATGGTGCCTGGATGAATGTTATGAAAGGACATGCTGTTGCCAATGGCGTTTATGTAGCTGCGGCAAATAGAATAGGACTAGAAAAGTATTTACCTAATACGGATGGTTTAGAATTTTGGGGAGCCTCTTTCATTTGTGGTCCTCAAGGAGAAATTTTAGCGCAAGCTTCACATGACAAAGAAGAAATACTTATTGCCGAAGTCGATTTAGATTTACAAGAAAATGTACGTCAAAACTGGCCATTTTTCAGAGATAGACGTATTGATGCTTTTGGAGATATAACTAAACGCGCCATAGACTAATGAGAAGATTTCCTGCGGAATGGGAAAAGCAACAGGGTTTATTACTTTGCTTTCCACATAATGGTAATGATTGGCCGGGAAAATACGGAGCAATTCAATGGGCTTTCGTTGAATTTATTAAAAAAGCAGCTTTAGTAGAAACCGTTTTTTTAGTAGTTGCAGACGAGAAGCTTAAAGAAAAGGTGGAAGGCATGCTTAAAATGGCACATGTAAATACTTCATATATATCTTACATTATTCATAAAACTAATAGAAGTTGGATGCGCGATTCTGGTCCCATAATCGTTAAAAATGGTCCAAATCGTGAAGCCTTAAACTTTAATTTTAATGGCTGGGCAAAATATCACAATTTTCAATTAGATAAGTTAGTGCCATCAAAAGTTGCTAATCATTTAAATATGCCGTTAACACAGGTTATGTATAAAGGGAAGCCTGTAGTTTTGGAAGGAGGTGCGATTGATGTAAACGGTAAAGGCACTTTAATAACTTCAGAAGAATGTTTACTGCATCCAACTGTACAAGTCAGAAATAAAAATTTCACTAAAGATGATTACGAAGCCATATTTAAAGAATATTTAGGCATTACAAATGTAATTTGGGTTGGAGATGGTATAGTTGGTGATGATACACACGGTCATATTGACGATTTATGCCGGTTTGTGAATGAAGACACTATTATCACGGCTATTGAAACAAATCCTAAAAATAAAAATTACAAGCCACTTCAAGACAACTTAAATCGTCTAAGAAAAGCGATTTTAGAAAATGGGAAATCACCAAAGATTGTTGAATTACCTATGCCAACACCTTTACTATTTGATGGTATTCATATTCCCGCAAGTTATGCTAACTTTTTAATTTTAAACAATTGTGTATTAGTGCCAACATTTAATGATGTTCATGATAGAAAGGCCTTAAATATTATTGCAAACTGTTTTCCTGCCAGAGAAGTAATAGGAATTAGTGCCATAGATTTAATATGGGGTTTCGGGACCTTACATTGTTTGAGTCAGCAAATACCGGAATAATAATTATTTTCAAATTCAGCTATGTAAGGAGTGGATATTAGAAATGCCATAAAATTTATGATCATAAGTACTTTGGCATTTGCTTGTATGAATGTTACAGTCAAGTATTTAGTTAATATTAACGCTCATGAAATTGTTTTTTTTAGGTCCATAAGTTCTTTGTTTTTTACTTTCGGATATCTTTTAAAAAACAAAATACCTATTATTGGAAATAATAATAAAATACTGATATTAAGAGGATTAGTTGGTGTTACTTCAATGACTTTTTTCTTTATGTCAATTAAATATTTACCTGTTGGCACCGCAGTTTCTTTAAGATATATAGCGCCCATTTTTGCCACTTTTTTTGCCATTATATTTTTAAAGGAGAAAGTAAAGTCAATACAATGGTTATTTTTTATCATGGCATTTTCTGGGGTGCTAATTTTAAAGGGTTTTGATACAAATGTAAGTACCTATGGCCTTATCCTAGTATTGGTAGCTTCTGTATTTAGTGGATTTGTTTATATTATTATCAGTAAGATTGGAAAAAGCGAACACCCTGTGGTTGTGGTAAACTATTTTATGGTAATAGCGACCATTACAGGAGGGGTTTTGTCAATAAGTAATTGGGTAACCCCAAAAGGCATAGAATGGCTACTATTATTTAGTTTGGGAGTATTTGGATACTTCGGGCAAGTGTATATGACCAAAGCTTTTCAAACCGCCTCAACAAACCAAGTCGCACCATTAAAATACATTGAAGTCATTTTTACCTTACTTATTGGCCTTTTTTGGGTTGGGGAAGTGTATACCTTTTGGAGTTTACTGGGAATTGCCCTTATAATTGGAGGACTGATTTTAAATGTTCTTTATAAGGGAACCTCTAAATAATCAGTCGTACTTCTCCTAATTCATGTAATTTACAAGGAAATTTAACTCCTGGAGATCCAATAAACAATGGCTGTGGCTGCAAGTTCATTGAGCTTTTTTTCATAACGAAAAATGAAAAATATTATATAGTGAGTATCTAAATTATTAAAATTACATGCAACCTAAGTGATAATAATATAATTATTTAAAGAGCTCTAATTATAATTTTAATTTGCTCCTCTCTATTAAAGAACTAACTGGTTTTTTTATAACTCCAAACAGCCAGGCCATTCATTATAAATGCATATAGTATTGTTTTTAGTAATAGAGGTAAAATATCAACAATGCCTGATCCTTTTAACATCACCATACGCATCACCTGTACAAAATACTTTATTGGATTGAATTCTGTTATTATTTGGGCCCATTCGGGCATACTTTCAATAGGTGTAAACAAACCACTCATAAGAATGAAAATAACCATAAAAAACCACGAAATAAACATGGCTTGTTGCTGCGTATCAGTGAAGTTAGAAATGAATAAACCAATACCAAGTATCACTAATATATAAATAGAGGTATACAAATACATCAAGCCAAGATTGCCAATAATAGGGACATTAAACAAAATTTTAGCTATTATTAAACCAATACTCAATAAGCTTAAACCTATAACCCAAAAAGGAAATAATTTTCCAATAATAAACTGACTTTTTTTGATAGGGGTGACATTAATTTGTTCTAAGGTCCCAATTTCCTTTTCACGAACAATGTTCATGCCAGATAGAAATAAGGTGATCATGGTCACTAATAAAACTAAGATTCCAGGTACCATGAAAGTTTTATAATTAAGCGTTTTATTATACCAAAAGGACGGTATAGTAGAAATATTCAAAGGGGTTATTTGAGCATCATTATGTTGCATTAGGTTTAACTTAATCTGTTTATTGTAACTCTGAATAATTTGATTTATATAAACACTTTCAACACCTGCCGAAGCACCATCAATAGCATTAATAGTTATACTTAGATTAGTAAACTTATCCTTTGTTAAATCGCGTTCAAAATGTTGTGGAATTTCTAAAATGACGTCGATATCACCCTGTAACATAGCTGAATTGGCCGTATTTTCATTAGGAAAATCTGTTATAACATGAAAGTATTTTGAAGCATCAAATTTGCTAATTAACTTTCTAGAGTAAGATGTATGGTCATTATCAATATAGGAGAATTTGATATTTTTTATATCAAAAGTTGCTGCGTTAGACAGGATAATTAGCTGAATTAAAGGCATTATGAAGATAATAGGTAACATGCCTTTATTTCTAAAGATTTGCTTAAACTCCTTTTGAATTATAAAACCTAATATCCTCATTACTCTAATCTGATTTTATATTTTTTTGTACTAAGAATAATAAAAAACAAGGTCATAGATAATAAAATGAGGGTTTCTTTCCATATATAGATAATACCAACTCCTTTTAACATGATGGCTTTTAAAATGATAATAAACCATTTTGCAGGGATGATGTTGCTAATAATTTGTAATGGAAGTGGCATGCTATCTATGGGAAAAATAAAGCCGGATAAAATAATTACCGGAAGCATTAAGCCCATTAATGAAATCATCATTGCTGTTTGTTGTGTGGCAGAAATTGTTGAAATCAAAATCCCTAAAGACAATGCTGTTATAATAAATAAAACACTTTCAAATCCTAATAAAATTAAACTTCCTTGAACAGGCATTTTAAATATAAAAATGCTCAAAACAATAATAACAATCGCATTAATTACAGATAAGAAAACATAAGGAATAACTTTTCCAGCAATGACTTGAATAGGTTTTAAAGGAGAGACCAGTAAAATTTCCATGGTTCCTAATTCTTTTTCTCTGGTGATAGAAATAGAGGTCATCATGGCAGAGACTAACATTAAAATAACTGTCATAACCCCTGGCACAAACATAAAAACACTTTTTAATTCAGGATTATAAACCATATGCGATTGCGCGTTTATTTGGTAAACGATGGGAGTATCCTTATTTATTTCCTTGACATAAGTTTGAATAATGGCATTTACATAATTTGTTATTGTATTTGCTGTATTTGGATCCGTAGCATCCGTTATTATTTGAACAGTGGGGTTATTATTAGTAATAAGTTTTTTATTAAAATCTCTTTCAAAAATTAAAACCGCCTTTATCTTTCCTTTTTTAAAAACCGATTCTATATCCTTTTCATTGACAATAAGTTGGTCGATACTGAAATATGAAGATGCTGAAATTTTATTAATAATTTCATGAGTAGTGATATCTTTTGAATGGTCAAATATGGCAATATTTACATTGTTAATTTCATTGGTTATTGCAAAACCAAAAAGTAATATTTGAATAATAGGCATGCCAAATAAAATGAATAATGAGCGCCTATCTCGAAGGATATGGTAGAATTCTTTTTTTACAAATCCTAAAAACAGTTTCATGTATTCCTTTTATTGTTTTTTATCTGTCACATGGAACAACCAAGTGATTATTTTTCTATGTGATTAATATTGATCTTAGAGTTTTCATCCTCTAGCCAATTTTAAAAAGACCTCATTCATACTATTTGCCTTATATGTACTTTTGAGATTTTTCGGAGTATCCAAAGCTTCAATTTTTCCATTAACCATAATGGAAACTCGGTCACAGTATTCAGCCTCATCCATATAATGAGTTGTGACAAATATGGTAGTGCCCTGATGCGCAGATTTGTAAATCATTTCCCAAAATTGGCGTCTCGTAATTGGGTCAACACCACCTGTTGGTTCGTCAAGAAATACAATTTTAGGATTATGTAATAAAGCCACTGAAAAAGATATCTTTTGTTTCCAGCCTAAGGGTAGGGAGCCTACGAGCTGATTCGCTACATTTTCTAAATTTAACTCGTCAATGAGTACTTGGGTTTTTTCCTTAATAGCGGCTCTTGTCAACCCATATATCCCTCCAAAAAAAGTGATGTTTTCTTTAACAGTTAAGTCATCATAAAGTGCAAATTTCTGGCTCATATAGCCAATATTTCTCTTGATGGATTCTGCTTCTGTAAACACATCGAAGCCTGCAACTTTAGCTGCTCCAGAAGAGGGAGTGGATATCCCAATTAACATTTTCATGGCCGTTGTTTTCCCGGCACCATTAGCCCCAAGAAATCCAAAAATCTCACCTTTTTTCACATGAAATGAAATAGCATTAACTGCCGTGAAAGCGCCAAATGATTTTGTTAAATTGTTAGCTTCAATGACGTTTTTCATAAAATTATTTTGCTAAAGCCATAAAAGTATCTTCAATGGTAGGTTGCGTTACTTCAATTGTTATTTCCTTCAAACCTATTGACTTTAAATAGTAATTTAATTCAGTTGGCTTAAAGTCAGTTCTATTATCAGAATAATGAACATATTCACCAAAAGGATAAGCACTATAAGTATGCTTATAAACCCTAAGACTTTCCATTAGTTGATACATATTATCAGCGCTAATATTATAAAGTGCCTTTGAAAAATGCTTAACTATGGCTTTTGGTGTATCAATTTCTAAAATAGCCCCATTTTGAATAAACGCAATTCTATCACATAGAGCTGCTTCATCCATATATGGCGTAGAAACCAAAATAGTAATACCCGTTTGTTGTAATCTTTTCAACATATCCCAAAACTCTTTTCGCGATACCGGATCCACCCCAGTAGTGGGTTCATCTAAAAAAAGCACTTCTGGCTTATGAATTAGTGCGCAGCATAAAGCAAGTTTTTGTTTCATTCCCCCAGAAAGTTTTCCTGCTCTGCGATTTTTAAATGGTTCTATTTGAATGTATATATCTTTTATTAAATGATAGTTTTCCTGAATGGTTGTCCCAAAAATAGTTGCGAAAAAATTCAGGTTTTCCTCAACGGTTAAATCTTGATATAGCGAAAATTTACCTGGCATGTAGCCTACAGAATTCCTTATTTTTTTATAATCTTTTACGACATCAAAATTTGAAATAGTAACCTTACCTGTATCAGCAATTAATAGTGTTGTTAGAATTCTGAACAAGGTTGTTTTTCCGGCGCCATCTGGACCAATAAGGCCAAACAATTCTCCTGCTTTAACATCAAAAGAAATATCTTTTAATGCCTCAACATTTTTATAGGATTTACTTATATGATTGATAGTAATACTCACTAAGTATTAATTTTGAACTGTTATTTTAGACTCCATGGTAACTTTAGAAGTAATGGAATTAGATATTAAACAGGCCTTTTCAGATTTTTCAAGAATGCGAAGTGCTTTGTCTTTCTGGCTTTCATCAGCAATAAATACCTCTGGAAACAACAACACTTCTGTCATCATAAACTTGCCGTCTACTTTGTCCAAAATTCCTTTTGAGCCACATTTAAAACTTATAAATTCAAATTTTGAATATTCGGCAATGGCTAAAAAAGTAGTCATTAAGCAACTACTGACGGCCGCAGTAAATAAATGTTCTGGAGACCAAATGTTTGGCATTCCTTTTTCAAATTCCGGAGGTGTCGCCACCTCTATACAGTTCATTTCGGTAGTTTTATTATTTTGTAGTTCAGGTGAACACATAACTCCTTTACGATCTTTTTGCCAAGCAATGTTGACGTTGTAAACATGTTGATCCATAATATTATTATTTAAATTATTTAAAAAATATTTGTTGTATTTAATTTTTATGATCTAACCACATTTCTGCGGGCATTCCAATTTTTAATCCACCATCATTTTTAACATTGACTTTAACCGCATAAACTAAAGCAACGCGTTCCTCTTTGGTTTGAATAATTTTAGGTGTAAATTCAGCTTCGGAAGCTATCCATACAACGATTCCTTTATAGCTTTTTAAACCAGATCCAGAATCGATTTTAACAGTCACTTCCTGGCCTATTATGACGCTCTCAAGTTGTGTCTCACCAATATAAACACGTAATTCCATAGTGTTTAAATCGGCAATTCTATAGAGTGGTTTTCCAAAAGAAGTGATTTCATTTGGTTCGGCATATTTAATTAGAACAGTACCATTTATAGGATTGATAATTTTGCTTTTATTAATTTGATCTTCAATTTGCTTTATTTGAACATCAATGTTTTTTAACTCATTAACAACTGGTGCATTTTGAATTTCAATGCTTAAAATCTGTTGTTTAATAATATTAATTTCTCCATTCACATCATCCAACTGTTTTTGTGTTGCTGCATTATCTTTTATAAGGTTTAATATTCTATTCTGGTTGATTTTAGCAATCGCTAATTGGGCATTTAGCACGTTAATTTGAGACAATACACCTTTAGATTTTGAAATGGTAACATCCTTTGAAACTTTTAATTGTTCATATTTTAAACTTAACGGAATGGTATCAATATATCCTATAAAGGCATCCTTTTCTAGTTGCTGTCCTTCCTCAATATTGAACATTTCTAATTTGCCTGTATTTTCAGCTGATACAGTAATTTCAGTAGCTTCAAAATTGCCATAACTATCTGCATTATCATTTCCATTTCCGCAGGAAAGTAGGGCAGAAGCAATGAGTCCGAAAATGCTGATATTTTTGATTGTTGTTATCATAATTTATATCCCTTTTGTGATGTTATAATTGGCTTTTATCAATAATAGTTGAATATTATGTGTTTTTAAATTGGTAACATCTTCAAACAAATTGGTGAGCTCCGTAATGTAAGCAGAGGATGTAATCACTCCATTTTTCAATTGAGATTCGGCAGATTGTAAAATCAGCTTTCTTAATTCAATAATTTCATAATCAGAAGAAATAAAACTTTCAATTTTTTTCATTTCAAATTCTTGCTGACGTAATTCAATGTTGGTATTTAAATTAAATATCTCAACTTCGTTATTGATGATATCTTTATTTATTAACAAGGATGCCCGTTCTTTTTTGTTTGAATTCCAATCAAATACGTTCCAATTAAGTTTTACACCAACGGTATAAAAACTTTTGAAAGCATTGTCTAACATATTTAATCCCGGGTTACCGTAACCTCCGGTCGCAAATCCAGATAGTTTTGGTGTCATTTGTTTGGAAATGAGTTGTTGGTTAGCATCAATCTGATCTCTTTTTAATTGAAATAATTCTAACTCTGGTCTGGAGATCGTGTTTTCAATATTGAGATTGAATTCAGGGTTTTCTAAAACTGAAGTGGTTTCTAACTCTTTTCCTATTAAAGAAGATAAAGTTTTAAACAAGCTTATTTTGTTGTATTCGATGTCTGTAAATTGTTGTTTTATTCTTATTAATTCTGCCTCTAAAACTTTATCTGAAGCGGGTAGAATCGTCCCGTATTCAATTCCAGATGTCACTTCTTTAATTCTGGACAGTAATTGCTCTTTTTTAGCATTTAATAAAGCGTTTTTTTCTTGTAGTAATAAAATTGAAAAATATAATTGGTTGACCTGCTTTTTAAGTTGGTATATGTTAACTTCAACCTGCTTTTGTTGTGCTTTTGAAGAAATTGCTTTTGCAGCTAATGAAGCGTCAATGAATCCGCCGTTATAAATTAATTGGCTCAGAGTGGCAGTCGCTCTGTATTGATCTTTATTAAGAGATTCGATACCTGTGCCGGGTATTGGCACTTCAGTTACTTCAGATTGATAGCTTGCTTGGGCTTCAATACTTAATTGAGGAAAGGATTTATTCGTTATGATTTCAGAATCAATTTTGTTTTGAGTTTCATACAGTTCTTTTTGTTTTACCAAAGGATAATTTTTATGAACTAATTGATAACATTGAGTTAATGATAATTGGTCTTGGGCAAAAAGGCTAGAAGTAATAAGTAAAACAAAATAAAAAGTTTTTTTCTCCATATTATTATGCTTTAATTGAATTGATTATAAAACTTGAAACCTCTGTTTTTCTATTTTCTATAAGTTTATTAAAATGGTCATCATCTGCATTTAAAAATACTTTTATAAGAGGTTTACCCATAAATGGAAAAATGCACATTGAAATAATATTAACAAATAGTTGTTCCGGATCAACCGGTTTTAAAACACCATTTTTGACTTCAGTTTCTACTTGCCATTTGAATTTTTCAGTATTTGGAAACTCTGGTTTTTCTTTAAGATGTTTTATGAATTCCGGGTTTCTGTTAATTTCCTGAATAACAAAACTGGGTAAATACGGGTGTTTACTCATAAATGAAATATAGTTAGAAGTAAATTTTATTATTTTTTCCTCGATGGATGAATCATCGTTTAAAATACCGTTTAATTGAGGTGCTAATAAGGAAAAGGCACTCATAAAAACAGCCTCGAATAATTGCTGCTTATTTCTGAAATAATAATGCAGAAGTGCTTTATTAATGCCTGCTTCATCAGCTATTTCCTGCATTCTGGCACCATCCATACCTTTTTTAATAAATATATTTTTAGCGGCATTAAGAATTAATCTTTCTGAAGTGGCGTCCTTTATGTTATTCATATTAACTAATTGGTTTAACCAAATGGTTAACAAATTTATATATTTTATTCTACTTCTCTAATATTTTAAGGATTAATATAATTGAGTGAAGCATTAAAACTTATTTTTGTTGTATCATTTTAAGTTATAAATTTTGATTAATTCTAACTCCATATAAATCAATATTTTAAAACCATTTTACCAATTTGTATTTGTAATAAGTTTTCTTGGTTTATTCTTATTTGTATTTGATTTTGGCCAGTCGTTCAAAACAAATTAAATTAAATAAAAATATAGCTTTAGAAGCTCGAACTATTAAAACTACAGAACAACTTTTAAGTGCACAAGTTGACATTAATGAATTACCCAGAAATTAATTAATAGCAATTAGTTTTATAAAGGGTTATATTGTTATAATCTTGCCCTTTTTTATTCTATTGTATTTACAGACAATATATTTAAAAGGTTCGCTTTAGTTATTAAAAAGCTATTTTCAATAGAAATGGCCTTTAATTTAGCATCAATTAATTTTGACTCTCGGGAATTGACTAAGAACAGAGAGCTTTCTCCAAGGAAAAACTTTCGCTCTTCAGCCACTAATAAAGTTTCATAATCACTTACAATAACATCTGTAAAGGCATTCTGAGATTGATAAGAATCTAATTCTTGATAAATCCCGTCAATTTTGTTTTTTAAGGTAACCTTAGTTGATTGTATTTCAAATTCAGTATTTTGAAGTTTGATCCTCGCTAAGTTCAAGTCACCGCGTTCTTTTCTCAAAAACAAAGGTATACTAATATTAAAACCGGCTTTATAGGCAGACGAACTAAAAGATCTGGCAATTTCAGGGGTTTGAGACAGAAAATTATATTGTAAATCTATCTTAGGTAATAACTGATTTAATTTTAAGCGTTTGTCAATGACCAAACTTTTATATTTATAATCAAGTGATTGAAGTTTCGGATGATTTTCAAAATCAAAGGTTTCAAAATTAGAAGCTAAAGGCTGATAATAGGTGTCAAAATTATTAACCGTGTTAGAGTCTGGTATAATATTTTCCTTAATTTCAATAGGCGTATTGTCGTTCAACCATAAAAAATTAGATAGCTCCAAGGAAGATTTAATATAATTTATTCTGGCTTTTTCTAATTCAAGTTTTCGGGTATTTAATGTTATACGTGCTTCTAAAGTATCTATAGCTGGATTTTCTCCAACTTCATAGCTTTTTTTTATGCCCTTAAATCGCATATCGGCATTTTGTAAAAAATCTTCAAAAACTTGTTTTTCCCTAAATGCTTTTAACCAATTAAAGTAGGTAGTTGTTGCATTAAACAAAATATTATTGACGGCTAATGTTCTGTCAGCCTGTGCTTGCTTTAAGTATAATTTGGCCTGTTTTAGCATGGCCATTCTTTTATTAATGAGTAAATTTTGGGCAACAGATATAGATACACCCACACTATATAAACCATCCTCGGGGACTACAGCTTCCGGATTTAAATAGAACCCCTCATTTTCCTCAAAATTCCCTTTAAATTCAATGCCATACCAAGTAGGTATTTTAAATGTTGCATTAAGTTTATCATAATAGTCCGTGCTTTTAAAATTCTTTTGAACGCGGTCAATTTCTATTTTTGGATCAAAAGCACCGCGTTCTTTTAATAGCTTCGCTTCGCTTTCAGTAATAATTAAATTGGCTTGCTTAACTACAGGATGAAACGCTTTAACATAACCTAAATATTCAATTAAAGGCATTATTTCTGAAGGCCTGTCTTGAGCATTGCCAATTGCGCAAATTAAAAACAGAAAAGGAATTAAGTTTTTTTTCATCATTACTTTTTATCAGAGGTTTTCTCAATTTTATTAGGTTGATAAAAGTTAGGAGGGAAACTGTTGATTTGTCTCCATAGTTCAAACCAAATCGGAACATCTTCTAACAAAGCAATGGTCTTTGCACCAGAACCTACTCTGATTGCCGTTGGCCAAGAGTGATCTTCTGGGTCAGGAGCTAATAAAATTCTATATTTACCATTATCACTAATAAAGTTTTCAATGGCAACTACCCTTGCACCATATGTACCATATGATACATTAGGCCAACCACTAAATACAATAGCAGGCCAACCATCAAACTGTACACGCACTTTTTCATTGAGATGAATTAAAGGTAAATCTATAGGTCTAACATAGGTGTCAATGGCTAAATCATAGTACGCAGGCATGATGCTGACCAATTGTTCTCCTTCTTTAAATGCTTCACCAATTCCACCAATTAACGCTTTATTTATATACCCGTTTTGAGGTGCCGTTATATATAACAAACTATTTCTTATTTTATAATTTGTATAATTATTTTCAAGTTTGCTTACTTGAGCTTCGGCATCAAATTGACTGGATTGAGCAGTAAACATATCACTTTGTGCTTTTGATATTTTATCAATATAAGAAGCTTTTATTCTTGAAATTTCCACTTCGGCATTGATGATTTCATTAATACTAGCTAATAATTTGTTTTCCTGAGATATTAATTTAGCTTCTGTTTCTTGAAGTTTTAAACGTTTTTCTTCAACATCTTTCATAGCTTTCAAACCTTCATTTTGAAGTGTTTCTATTCGATTAAATTGACGTTTTGCAATTTCTAAATTCGTTTTTGCAGCTTCAAAATCGATACTATCACTTTTTACTTTTAAATGTGCTTGTAACAGTTTGTTTTTGGCCTGTTGAAGTTTTAACTGTTGTTCATTATTTAGAGCCTGTATTTGTCTATTTAAAGCCTCTACTTTTCCGCCATATGCAACGACTGATGATGCTTTTGCTACTCTTTGATCATTGGTGCGTTCTACTAATTTATCATCAAAATACTCACTTTTAACCTCTGAAATTCTTAAAATAGTATCGCCTTTCTTGACATAATCACCTTCTTGTACAAACCATTGTTCAATACGTCCTGGAATTTGTGACTGAATAGTCTGAGGCCTTTGATTGGGTTTTAAAGTTGTCACTTTTCCTTGCCCCGTAATGTTCTGTGTCCATGGCAGAAAAAGTATTATTATAACAATAATAGCGAAGACTAATAGGAGTTTATTAAACTGTTTATAATATTTTTTATCAAAAATAATTGCACCTGATTTAAACCTGGTTAAATCAACTGTTTTATTTAACTGGTTATGAGATATATTCAGCATAACTTATAATTTTAAGGTTTTTATACGTCCGTTTTCTAACGTAATTTTTTGATCACATTTTTCTTTCCATCGCTCATTAGTGCTTACCACTATTAAGGTCCATGATCGATCATTACTCGTTAAGTAATCAATAATTGTATTGGTTTCTTCTAAATTAAACTGATCTAATGCATCTTCAAGAATTAATACTTTTGGTTGCTTTAAAATAGCTCTGGCCAGTATTAATTTTTTTGAAACAGTGTAAGAAATCTGTTTCCCTTCTGGGCGTAAAATGGTTTTTAGTCCTTGCGGCTGTTCTTTTATAAATTGGTTTAAGCCAACAATATTTAAAGTTTTAAAAATAAATTCATCAGAAATTGACTTGTTTCCAAAAGTTAGGTTATCCTTTATAGAACCTTCAAAAGGACTTTCCTCTGAAACAGATAAACCTAATTGAGACCTGTAATGATTTAATTGTAAACTATTTAATGATAGCTGGTCTACAAATATATGTCCTGAAGTAGGCTCAATTACCCCAGAAATAAGCTGTAATAAAGTTGACTTGCCTGAGCCACTTTCTCCGCTAATTAAAACACGACTTTTTGGTGGAATTTTAAATGAAATATCCTGTAAAATAGGATTTTCTTTGTTTAAAACTTTATAAGAAACCTTATCAAATTCTAAAGTTAGACTATCTTTATATTCAGGTGTTTCTCCTTCTTGAACTTCCAGTTCTTTGTCAACCACCTGACCTAGTTTTTCTAATGAAGTTAAAACATCATAAAAAGACTCTAAACCCACAATAAGTTTTTCAACAGAAGCTATTACAAGTAATATAATAATTTCAGCAGCAACAAACTGACCAATATTCATTCTCTGATTTAAAACGAGTGTTCCACCAATTACGAGTAAACTTGCAGTTACTATAACCTTAAAACCTATCATTTTAATAAACTGCATCATAAGTATTCTAAAATGTTTTTCTCTAGCAACTAAATATTTACTTACTAAATCATCATTTTTAGCAATAGCTAAGTTGGTACTTCCGGAAAGTTTAAAACTTACAACAGATCTTGCAATTTCTTGTATCCAGTGCGCTACTTTGTATTTATATTTTGATTCTTCTAAACTTGTTTGTAATCCTTTTTGTGCCGTATATTTAAATACCACATAAATCAATAGCAGTAAGAGAATTCCAAAAATGATAAAAAACGGGTGATAAAATGATAACAATATTAAAGCGAATATGATTTGTAAAACGGCTGAAGGAACATCTATTAAAATTTTAGATAATCCTTTTTGAATGGTTAACGTATCAAAAAACCTGTTGGCCAATTCAGGTGGATAATAATCACGTAACTCTTTCATTTTTATCTTTGGAAAACGATAGCTTAATTCAAACGAAGCTCTTGTGAAAATGCGCTGTTGTATAGTTTCAATGATTCTTAATTGCATCAATTGCAGTGTCCCTGAAAAAACAACCCCAACAGTAACAAGAATCACCAAAACAATCCATGAAGTTGATATTTGAGCACCTTGAATCAGATTAATAATAGCCTGAATACCCAGAGGTAACGATAACGAAACGAGTCCGGAGAATATAGCATAGTAAAATATTTGTAAAATATCTTTTCTTTCCAACTCTAATAATCCCAATAATCGTTTCCAAGGTGTTTTTTGAGTTTCTATTCCCATTATTTTAATAAATTAAGTGTTAAACTAGATAAAAATTCAGTTGGATCTTCATTACTATTACAATCTGTAATGGAAGAAAAGTGATCTTTCAAAAAGTGCTGATGCAAACTAGCTTCAATAATGGTACTTGCTAAGCTTGTGGCGAATTTATAGTTGGAATTTACGGCTAAAATCATTTCTCTTATTCTGTGTACAATGCGCTTGTAAACAATAAAGAATCCTTCTTTATTTTCTTGATCTACTTCTTTGGTTAGAAATGATTTTGAATTTTCATTAATAATAATTCTATTCAATATGGTTTCGTTAATATGAGAATAATTGGAATCTTCTTTTATAGATCTGGTAACCACTTCAATAGCTTTTGATAGTTTTTCTATTTCAGTGGGAAGGTTATAAGTTTCAAAAACTAATTGATATTCAATCCAAGCCCAATACCATGAGGTCAAATATAGTAGAAGCTTGTGCTTATTTTCGAAATAACGATAAATGGAACTTTCGTTCGAACCTATAACAACCCCTAATTTTTTAAAATTGAAATTGTCAAAGCCCTCTTCATTGATTAAAATAATACTTTGTTCTATAATGTTTTTTCCCAGTTGAGATGTTTCCGGATCTTTGATATAAATTTTTTCAGGAACCGCAATCTTGATATTGGATAATAAATTGGTCATATTAAATAATAAATTATATGCGCAAATATAATAGTAACACTATCAATTATGAAATAATTGCTATTGTTTTTTTATGGCATGCAATAAGTTTTATTTATGGCTTAAATGAAAAGATGATACCTTAGCTACCCAATAATTAATTGTTGATGAAATAAACACAAAACAATTTATAATAAATCATAACACGTCAGAAGTAAAATTGATTGGATATGAAAAACACAGATGGTTTTGTTTAAATAAAAGAGAGTTAAAAACTAAAATGTTTTCAATTAATTATAAGAAAGGCACAATGATTCAAAGATTAAATTTCAATTGCTTTTTTCAATTTTGATCAAGAAGGATGAATTCTAATCAAAAGTGTTCATTTTATCGAAGGTTTTTGAATTTAAAATCTGTTTAACGAAAATTTTTAGAGTTCATAAGATTTTTAATAAATAAATCACCTCAATAGTTTAGTTTTGAATTAATTAATTAAATTCCATATGAAAACATTAATGTCCCTCATTTGTTTCTTTTGTTTTATTGGTACTTTCAACACCATTTTTGCACAAGAAACAGCCGACGCCTCAGGAGTAGATCAAATTAACTACAAAAAACGCAGTCCTGTTTACGATTATTCAGAACATCAACTAAACAACGTTGACACTATACCTGATTTTGATATAAAACCAAACAAACTCATGATTACTGGAACCATTTATCAAAATGATGGTGTAACACCAGCGAGTGATGTGGTCCTTTTTATATATCAACCTGATGAAGATGGAAATTTTCAAATGAAAAGAGATAGCAGTCGCAAACGCTATGTCCATCACAGAGCCTGGATAAAAACGGATTCTGATGGAAAATATACATTCTACACATTCATGCCTGGTAAATTCTTGCGAAGTAAAGAGCTAAAACAAATTCATCGAGTAATTAAGGAACCTGGTAAGCCTGAATATGATATTAATCCTTTCTTTTTTAATGATGATCCATTAATTCCTGAATTGACACTTGCATGCAGATCCAGAATGATTAATAGTTTACTGAGGTTGCAAAAAAATGGCGATATGTACGTGGCGACAAAGGACATTAAGTTAGAAAAAAATGTATTGTTAGATCAGTAATTTTAAATATTATAACATAAGATCTCTGCTTATCATCGTTATCAACTCGTTTCATTTATTAATGGCATCTTTATAGTACTATCATGTAAAGTGTTGTGCAACTTCAATTTACATAGTAGAGACAGTTTAGATTATAGTCTCAAAACAACATTTTTGCTTCATAAATTTCATAAGGGTAATATAACCGTTTGAAATTCAAAATCACCCATACATTACAAAATCGGGCGTAACTAAACTCTTTTATAAGGTTTTTTTTCGTAGGAAATTCTATATACATAATTGAATATATGAAATTGATTATCAATTATTTAACACAATTTTGGAAAAACTAAAGTTAATTTAGTCTACTTTTGCAGCATTAATTATTAAGGCAGCTTCTCTTTTTTTAATTTCTTACAATTTTAATCAATCCTTTGCTTTCTTCATTTTTTAATAGACAGGGTCCAGATTTATGAATCGGATGTGTCGCAAAGCTTTAATACAATATTAGATAGTTTAGAAATTAAGTAATGGTTTTCTCAATTGATCCGATAGATTGTTTTTAAAATATCAGTAATCCAATAAAAATTTAAAAGTATCGATAATCCAAAATTTTCAAGAGATATAAATCCTGACTTTTCAAAAGCACTTAGAAGCAGAGTAAACACCTATTTTAAAACACATAATAAAAGTCGCAATGCTAATGGAACTATGGTGGTAAAGACCATATTTATGTTAGCCTTATTTTTTGTCCCATTAATGGTGCTGGCATCGGGTCTGGTTACAAATATTTTGACGCTTTTTTCTATGTATATTTTAAGCGGATTAGGTATGGCAGGAATAGGTATGGGTGTTATGCATGACGCCATACACGGCTCGTATTCAAAAAATAAAAACATAAATACAATATTAGGTTACACCTTCAATCTTATTGGAGCTAATGCAACTGTTTGGAAAATACAACATAATGTCTTACATCATACTTACACGAATATTGATCATGCTGACGATGATTTAAACGCTCCTTTTTTCTTGCGATTCTCACCTCATGCCAAACACTATTGGTTACACCAATTTCAGCATATTTATATTTGGTTCTTTTATGGGATATCAACTTTATCCTGGATTACCACAAAAGATTTTGTTCGTATGAAACGCTATAGGGATATGGGTTTTTTAGACAAGAAAAATGAATATAAAAAAGCATTGACAAGTATGACCGCTTGGAAACTATTTTATTATTCTTATGCATTGTTACTACCTATGATAATGGTCCCTTTTTCGTGGTGGATTATCTTATTAGCATTTATTAGCATGCATTTGGTTACAGGACTTTTGGTTAGCATCATTTTTCAGATTGCACATATTATGCCGGTGAATGAATTTCCACTTCCTGATGAACAAGGCTTAATAAACGATAATTGGTATGGACATCAATTCGCAACTACAAGTAATTTTTCTCCGAAAAGCAATCTTTTATTTTGGCTTATAGGTGGCCTAAATTATCAAATAGAACATCATGTACTGCCAGATGTGTGCCATGTTCACTATAAAGATCTCACAAAGATCGTTTCAGAAACTGCGAAGGAATATGGTATGCCATATCATGTTAAAAAATCGTTAGTACATGCCATTTGGGATCATACAAAGATGCTTCGCTCCTTAGGAAAAAAGCGTGAAGTAGTTATCGCATAAGTACACATTTAATATAAAAACAGAAATAATGATTAAACAATTTATAAATAAATTAATGAACACTAATAAACTAAACGACATGAAAGAAGGTACTGTAAAATTTTTTAATAACACCAAAGGATTTGGTTTTATAAACCTAAAAGATTCTGATGAAGATATCTTTGTGCATTCAACTAATCTGATAGACCAGATTAAAGAGAATGATCAGGTAACATTTGAAGTAGAAAAAGGAGATAAAGGGTTAAGCGCCATAAACGTACGTTTGGCTTAATAATTTTATTCTAAAATATTATTTATAAAAAACCATCTTAGTTGATGGTTTTTTTGTTTTATTAATTTTTGAAATAATTCTATAATTTTCATATCTCTTCATAAAGGTTTTATATACAGGTAATCATTACATTTTATAATATGTGAATGATATAACTTAATCACACTTTCATGTAACCTTGCCGGCTTATGTAGTTCTACCTTTGGACTGTGATAATTTACTCACACTAATTAATACCTACAAATCATGAAAATTAAAAATTTATTACCAGCCTTTGCAATTGCAGCGGTTGTTTTATTTACAGGATGTTCAAATGATGACGATGTTGTAAAGAACCTTTCTCCAACTGCAATTGTATCAGATCCGGCAGATAATGAGATAGGCGTTGCAAGAAATAAGGTTGTTTCTGTAAACTTTAATGAAGAAATGGATCCATCATCCATTAATGCTTCAACTTTTATAGTAAAAAATGCAGGAGTTGCAATAGAAGGCAATGTTTCATATTCAGGAACCACTGCAAAGTTTATTTCGTCAACTGCTTTCGCAGCTGAAACACTCTACACAATGACCATAACTACAGGAGCAAAAAATTTAGAAGGAACTGCTCTGGCAAACAATATGGAACGTAGTTTTACTACAAATACAAATGTAGCTGGTTTAGCAGTTGTAGATTTGGGTGCGGCAGGAAACTATGTAGTTCTTGCAAAAACAGCAATCAACAATAATCCAACTTCTGCAATTACTGGTAAAATGGGATTAAGCCCAGCAGCTACTTCATATATAACTGGATTATCCTTAACAGATTTTACAGGTTATGCAACGTCTGCACAGGTTACCGGACAACTATTTGCAGCTGATATGGCGTCACCAACCCCTATTAATTTAACTACAGCAGTTCAAAATATGATTACTGCTTATAACAATGCAGCAGGACGTCTTTCACCTGATTTTCTTGAATTGGGAACAGGAAATATTGGAGGCAGAACATTAAATGCAGGTCTTTATAAATGGACCAATACGGTGACCATACCAACTGATGTAACAATTTCAGGAACAGCAGATGATGTTTGGATTTTCCAGATTTCAGGAGATCTAACAATGAGTGCGGCAGTAAACATAACCTTAGAAGGCGGTGCTAAAGCATCCAACATTTTCTGGCAGGTAGCAGGTGAGGCCACATTTGGAACAACTTCACATTTTGAGGGAATTATCTTGTCAATGACAGGAATAACTTTTCAAACAGGAGCCTCTTTTAATGGTAGAGCCTTAGCGCAAACGGCTGTAATATTAGATGGAAACACAGTGGTACAACCACAATAAATTATAACATAATATTTAAAAAAGAGAGATTTCCCATTTGGACATCTCTCTTTTTTGTTTGTTATATAACTAAGGTTCTTTATCTGATCGAGTATTTGGAATAGGTTTAGGCTAAATTTTTGTTGATCTTTTTTAATTAACCAGAAATTATGTTTGAATAATATTATCAATATGCTTTAAGATTTTTCTTGAATAAAATTCAAGTCCAATACATTAAAATTGTTTGCCGCCTTTACCAAAAGCGTAGAGCCAATGGTTTCAAATAACTGATTGGTTTTAACAATAAATTCTGCTTGCTGCTCAATTTTATAATTAGGAATACCTACAATAGTTAAATCAGTAGTACTTGAATACTGCTTAATCAAGTCATAAAACGCTATTTGCTGTACAGCATTATCTATAATTTTGATTTCTATATTAACTCGCAAATCTTCAACAAGTTTATCTATTTTGGTGTAAATGATTTTATCATCAACATTGTTGTTATTAACAAATAGTACCCTGATGTTGGTTTCATGCCAACGAGTGGAAGCAATGATAAACCGCGCTATATTTAGCATCATTTCAGCATTTTTACTATCGGTTTCGCGCCACCATAAATCGACGGCCTTATAGTTTCCAAATTTTGTTTTTTTATCAAAATCCAGATATAATAAATTATAATCCAAATGCAGTAAGGTCTCTGTCATTTCAGCATATTCCTTAGAGCCTTCCAACCCTTTTGGCCAACCCATCATGATGGTATTGGGTTCAACTCCTGAAAAGCCAAATGTGGTGGCAATATTTTTAATACCAGTATAAATATTGTCCACTTTTATTTGCCGTGCAAAGATGCCTAGGTCAGAGAAAACATCATCCGAAACAACTTGTTCGGTTTTTTTGAGTGGTTTATTATTGTTTTTATCAACAATGAGTTTAAAATTGGTAACAATGCCTGTGCGACCCGAAACCGTTTTACTTAATTCCAATAAATAAGATTGGTGTTCACTTTGACCACTAAACAAAATGATATTGGGATTCCAACTGGATTGGACTTCTGTATTTGCGTTGATTTTTTTTAATCCTTTATTCACAATATTTTCCCATACACTACGCCACACATCATTTGATTGAATTTTCACTTCCTTTCGCTGCAGCCAAAAGTACAAGCTGGCAATAATTGCCAAAGCACCAACCATAGCGAACATGTCTAATTTAAACATAACAGCAAAACACGCAAAAAAACCAAGTAAGCCAATCCAACGCTTAATTTTGAAAGTGGGTTGAAAATCAGGATTTGCCCAGTTCTCTAAGAAAAAGGCAATATTTATAAAACCATATGCTGTAAGATAAAACATAGAAACCACCCGGGCAATAACATCTAATTCTCCTATTAAAATACCTGCTTCAGCAATAATAAATACCATCACAAGGGCATTAACAGGTTCATTATTTCGTCCTTTTCCCTTTGAAAACACTTTTGGAGTTACCTTATCCATTGACATGGCCTGTAAAATTCTTGGACCACCAAGAATGCCCCCTAAAGCAGAGGATAGAGTAGCTCCCCAAATACCGGCAACTACTGCAGGTGAAAACAGAGCTATTTTCATTAAAATATTATAATCAGATTTTAAGGTTTCTGAATTGATGGTAAGGGCCATAAAAACCGCCAGAAAAATATAAACGATAAGCCCAACGCCAATAGCCCATAAGGTGCCTTTAGGAATGGAAGTTTTGGGATCTTTTAAATCGCCACTCATGGCTATGCCAGCAGTAAAACCGGTAACAGCAGGAAAAAATACGGCAAATATAATTTCCATGGGTACAGCATCTTTAGTAGCCACCATACTTACGGTCTCAGGCGCAAAATCTCTTGTTCCAAACACAATGGAAATGATGGACACTACAATGGCCGTTAAAATGATATATTGCGTTTTTAAGGCTATGGATGTGCTTATTAAAGCCAAGAGAGTAATGCCAACCAAGGCGATGGTTCCAGTAATCCTAAAATCATTAATGGTCATACCAAAGTCGAAGAAATCATTAAAACTTTCCGCAAATCCAATTAAATATAAAGCAATGGAAAGTGCTGTACCTACATATAAGGCAATACCAATGGAGCCTCCAATAGGAATGCCCATGCTGCGTGAAAGCACATAATAAACACCTCCTGCGCCAATTTTTTTATCCGTTGCTACTGATGAAATACTCAATCCAGTAGTTACTGAAATAACATGAGCTATGATGATGATGATAATAGTGCCAATTAATCCCGCATTACCAACAACCCAACCCAGACGCATATACATGATAACACCTAAAACAGTAAGCAATGATGGCGTGAAAACACCAGCGAAAGTTCCAAATTTTTGAATTTTCTCCATTAAAAAATCAGGGTATTTGATATTGAATAGTGAATATAACTAATCTTTTTTATAACTATAGTATATCCAATTTAAATGAAGGGTATTTACTGATTTCCTTTTACAAAAACTAAAATTAAAAAGCTGTAAGAATTCGATTTTGGAATTTTTGTTGGTGACAAGTTAGGAGGGAAGCATCCTTTGTATGGAATAGTTAATCCATTAAAAATGGCTACACTCGGCAGACCTGCCCATCTCTTGAGGAGATGGAATTAAACATGATTTTTCAATAAAGTAGAATTCACTTATAAATAAAATAAAATTCTCCCGCTACAACTCCTTAAGTAATGCTTAACTTTAATCACAATACCTTATAAGTTGAAAAAAGCTGAAAGGATTATCATGTTTTATTTGAATTAATAAATCAAAAGATCAGGGACTATGTTACAAAATGTTTTATTAGAACGCGACATATACGCATCAGAAGAACATAAAATGATGCAAAAAATGATTCAGGATTTCATCAGCAATGAAATTATTGATCACATAGACGAATGGGAAAAAAATGGTATGGTAAGCCGAGACATTTGGGAACGCGCCGGAGCATTAGGTTTACTATGTATTGATATGCCAGAACAATATGGTGGCACCGGTTTAGATTTCAGTTTTAGCGCTTTATTTATTGAAGAATTGGCAAAACAAGGCATCAACGGACCTGGGTTTTCATTGCATTCAGATATTATTGCACCCTATCTCTTAAAATATGGTAGCGATGCTCAAAAACAAAAATATCTACCCATCATGGCTACCGGGAAAATGATTACATCCCTGGGTATGACAGAGCCAAACTGTGGGAGTGATCTTAAAGCTATCAAAACGACCGCAGTAGATAAAGGCGACCATTATTTGGTAAACGGGCAAAAGACCTTCATCACTAATGGTTATATGAGTGATATGAGCATAGTCGCAGTAAAAACCAATTCAGGAACAGAAAAAGAAGGTGTGTCTTTATTAATTATGGAAAGTGCTTCTGAAGGTTTTGAAAAAGGTATCCCTTTCAAGAAAATAGGTATGAAAGCTCAGGATACCTGTGAATTATTTTTTGATAATGTAAAAGTTCCGAAAGAAAATTTATTAGGAGAAGAAGGATTAGGTTTTAAAATTATGATGACAGAATTGGCCAGAGAGCGTTTAACGGTAGCACTAAATGCTATTGGTGGAGCTGAAGGAGCCATTGAAAAAACGATT
>DATCZQ010000011.1:0-2022 GCA_036525815.1 Yeosuana sp.
GTTGAAAAAGTAATAAAAGAAAACGGAAAAATTAGGTTTGATTATTTGAAGCCAGATAAGTACAGGTTAAAATTTATTATCGACCGCAATGAAAACGGGAAATGGGATACGGGAAGTAACCAGGATAAATACCAACCGGAATGGGTAACCTATATCAATGAAGTGGTAAAGGTAAAATCAAATTGGGAAATAGAAATTCCTGCCCTTGATTTGAAACCCGATTTGAATTTTGTTAAAAGAATTCGGGATCTCGAAGAAGAAGAACGACTTCGGAAAGAGGCTGAAAAAAAGGCAAAAATGGAAAAGGAAAAAGGCGAGAGTCCTGAACAAATGCAAAACTTAATGCAGGGAGGTGGCGCTTCGGGTATAATGAGGCGGTAAGCTGTGTTTAAAGGCAAAAATTAGTTATCTTTAAAAATAAATCGGAATTTTTATGGCAAGTGTAAAAGATCTAAAAAAGGACATTGATTTACTGATGTCGTTGGTATTGAATGACTGTTTTTCGGTTCTTGAATACAACGAAAAAGTGGACAATGATGCAATATTGAAAATTGCAGGAGATGTAATTCAAAAACATCGCGAACTGAGGCTTCGTGCAAATCATCCCGATGGGAAAGATAATCCAAAACTGGTTAAAACATATTATAACAAACTAGTCTCTGATTCGCTGCAAGAGGCCGATGCCGCACTTGAAAGACTTTCTGCAGAGGTAAAAAAAGTGGTGTAATCTTTCTTTAACGAAACCGCGGTCAAAGAGTTATTTTTTTAGCAACATGAAAATTTTGTGAGCAACTATTTTCCCTAAATGGTAAGTAGTAATTTCCCATTTCCCAAGTTTATCTTCTATGGGCTCCCAAATACAATCGCCTTAATAAAATTCAAAGTCGTTGGTTCGAATAAACTGTTCGCCGATAAATGGGGGGACCAAATTCCCCTCTTCATCCTTGAAAGGAGGATGATCGATTTTGAAGGTAAGTTGCTCGCCTTTCCCTTTTTTAATTCGCAAAACATAACCAAACTCAGTTCCGGTTTGGGCCTCAATTTCTGTGGTAAAATTTAGTATTTTGGGTATAGCTTTACTTTGTTTATCCCATTTGGCATATTCACCGTAACTATACATCTCAATATTTGTTTTACGTTTTGGCATTATAAATAAGTATTGCCAAATTTAGTAATTGTTATAAAAATTGAAAAGGAATCCAATTTCAGCTGTATAAGAATGATTTTGACAATTTTAACAGTGAAATTAACCGTAAGACTTCTTTATACTATCATTTTATAAAGATTTACTTGAAGGTTGTATATTTTAAGACAGGAGTATTGATTAATTTGTTGCGGCACAAAAGAATGTTAATTTTGTATCGTTTTAAATTTATAAAAATAAAGTTCTGTTATGAGCAATTTGGACATACAACCTTCTCAGAAATCCAAAAACCTTCGAAACAATATCATTGTAATTGTACTTTCAGCAATTCTGGTCGTTATAATGGTTTTGTTTTTTATGCAACGTAAAGAGCATAATGTTATTATTGAGAATATTAAAACAGAAAAAGATTCAATTCAAAAGGAACTTACACAAATAGTGGAAGGATACGATTTACTTAAAACCGAAAACGACACCATTAATGAGCAGCTTATAATTGCTCAGGCCAAAGTAAGAGATTTGCTGATCGAGGTCGAGCAAACCAAAAAAGTGAGTTACGAAAAAATAACAACTTACCAGAAACAGGTAACTACCTTGCGTGGAATCATGCGCGATTTTGTTGTTCAGATCGACTCTCTCAACAGGCGAAACGAACAGTTAATGGCAGAAAACACGCAGGTTAAAGAACAATTCAAGCAGGTAGAAATTCAAAATGAGCAATTAAGTCAGGATAAAGAAAAACTGGAAAAAAACCTGCAAAGAGCTGCCCAACTTGAAGCCCGTGAATTAATTGCGGAGGGTTTGAATTCGCGTGGCAAGGATACACGTTTTGCCAAAAAAGCTGAGACCATTAGAATTACATTCGTTTTGGGCAAAAA
>DATCZQ010000012.1:0-20655 GCA_036525815.1 Yeosuana sp.
ATCAATCTGATATTTTTAAAATTTTAAACAGAAATTAAAGCTATTTAAAGACTTTTGTGTTTTTGGTATTTTAAAATTTTAAAAATGCCCTTAAAATTGATTTTAAGGGCATTTTTAAAATTTTAAAATACCAAAAACACAAAAGTCTTTAAATAGCTTTAATTTCTGTTTAAAATTTTAAAAATATCAGATTGATATATATCATTTCCATAAAGTCCTATGCTTTGTAAATTCAGTTCTAAATTTTATTATTTACAAAAAACGCATCATTTTAATAAAATGATGATTAAGCTTATAAATGTATAATTCCTCAAATTTCCTGTCTGGTTTAATTCACTTGTGTTATAAACATTTAATTTGTTAAATTTTTAAACAATTACACAATGAAAACAATTATTACATTTTTCTGTATTGGATTCATATCCTTTACCATGCAAGCTCAGCCAAAAGTTATTACGGTTGACAACAACCCTGATTCTGGGGCTAATTATACTAATTTAGCGACAGCAATTGCGAACTCAATGGTAAATGACACCATTTACGTGCAACCCTCAGCAACAAGCTATGGGAATATAACTATTACAAAACCGCTTGTTATTATGGGACCTGGCCATAATCCCGCAAACAGTAATGGAACAACCGCTAATGTTGCGGGTATATCAATTGGCGGATACTGTGCCAATACTATAATTACTGGTTTAGTTATTAATTACATCAGTTATACTACTGCCACCGATGCTGATAATGTAAAAATTGTTAATAACAGAATTGACAGTTATATAGCAACTAATCCCTATGCCACCACATTTTATGATGATTGGGTAATTGAAGGCAATTATTTTAATGCTGCTTATGTAAACCCCAGTGGAGCAGCTGGATGGATTATAAAAAACAACATTTTTAATAACACAACCTATGCCATTTATAATTTTAATGACACAAATAGCTTCATTAATAATATTGTTATAAATACAACTGGCAATTTCGCCACTGGCTGTACAAACCCTATTGTAAATAATAATATTTTCATTTTAAAAACTAACATTGTCAATGTTGGCTTGACCAACTCAACAATACAATTTAATAATAATTTAACCATTAACGTAGAAGGTTTTACAGTAAACCTTTTAAATGGCAATAACAATTTAGATAATACATACCCTAATTTCGTTGATGCACCGTTAATAACTATTAGTTCTATTTATGATAATAATTATGATCTGGCTGGTAGTTCAGCAGCAAATGATGCAGGAACAGACGGTACAGATTTGGGTGTATTTGGTGCTAATTTTAAATTTGATGTCAATGGACGACCAGATGTATGGCCTTATATGACCTCATTAACTATCACTAACACTTCAGTCGCTTCTGGTCAAGATATTAATGTAGAATTTACAGCTGAGAAAAAGAATTAAACCAATTTTAAAAACAATATTATGAAACTAATAATTACACTGTTTCTGTACTGTATTGTAAATCTTGGTTTTTCTCAAATTAATAAAGCTGAATATTTTATTGATACAGATCCTGGAACAGATATGGGCATTGATATTCCTGTTACACAAGGACTAGATGTAACCAAATCATTCTCAATCAATACGACGGGATTAAGTCTTGGTATACATACCTTATACGTTCGAACAAGAGACATAAATAAGGCCTGGTCCTTATTCTATAAATACAAATTTTTGGTACATGATTTTAGTGATTCAACTGTACCTTCAGAAATTGTTGCTGCAGAGTATTTCTTTGATACAGATCCTGGAACAGACGGTGGAACTCCCATTTCTATAACATCTGGATTCAACTTAAATAAATCCATTTCAATTAGTACGGGGTCGTTAAGTGATGGTATTCACATACTTTATGTAAGAACAAAAGACGAGGATAACAGGTGGTCATTATACACCAGATTACGGTTTTTAGTACATACTTTCACATCTCCAACGCCTGTAGCTATAAATAAAGCAGAATATTTCTTTGATACAGATCCTGGCACAGATGCTGGAAGTCCTCTAGATATAACAGCCGGTTTCACTTTAAATGAAGCCATTGCAATCCCTTCAGCGGGCTTATCCGAAGGAACACATTTCCTCTATATTAGGGTAAGAGACGAGAATGGTATTTGGTCGCCTTATTTAGCTAAGTCATTTGAGGTAACACCTGCATTAGGCATTGAGGATAATTTATTCTTACTAACAAAAATATATCCTATTCCCGCAAGTAATGAGATTACCATCGATGGAAAAACCAATGACATAGAAAGCATTACAATTATTGATCTTCAAGGAAAAGAAGTGAATTCGTTTAAGGTTGATTCACCAAAGAATACTATTGACGTTTCAAAATATGCTAAAGGCACTTATATTTTACAAATCAAATCTAAAACAGGCTTGTTAAATAAAAAAATAGTCTTAAAATAACCTTAAAATTCTAATTTTGGTAGAGCCACACATCTTCTGAAGATGCGTGGCTCTACTCATTAATTATCAGATGTTTAAATAAAAAATATATGCTTATTATTCATTTTTTTTTAAATTAATGTTATCTTTAAATAAACCAACTAAATAAATAACTCATGAAAAAAATTAATTTAATTTTTATTGTACTGCTGTTTACCAGTGTATCATTTTCCCAAATTTCTTATTTACAGTATCGACATGTTCCTCAAAGTGAAGACGCAAAATTCGTTGAGAGAGAGACCAAACACTGGTCTAAAGTAGCAAAAGCTGCTATTGATAAAGGTCAACTTAGTGGATGGACCTTATGGAGAAAAATAGGCGTTACCAAAGTTGATGCGCCTAATTATGTTTTTGTAAATTCTTATAACAATTTAAAACAATTAGACGATAACGATGCATGGGGTGATAATTTAAGCGCTTTAGGTGCAGTAAAATCAGGCGAAGTAGAAACGAATTCTTTTACCACGCTCACTTTTGATTATTATATTCAATTGGAAGACTTTGTGGAAGGCGATTACAAGTACTGCATTGTTAATTATGCCAAACCCACTGACGTTGGTGCGTTTATTGAAGAAAACAAAACCCTTTGGAAACCTTTTCATACCAATAATATTAAAAATGGGAACGGTATGACTGCCTGGGGAATGGCCTCTGTCATATATCCTTCAGGAAATCAAGACAGATTTACAGTAATGACCTGGGATGGCTTTAATAAGTTGTCTGACGCTATGGAACAACTAAGATTCACAACAATGGATGCAAATAATTCTGACAACCCCTGGGCAGACATATTATCAAAATCTAAGATGAATGACATTCTTCCAGACGGATTTGAATACCGTATTTTGTACGAACGTGTGATGACTGTGGAATAAACCATTCTTGTTTCTTAATAAAATAAAAAAAAGCCTGGTTTATACAGGCTTTTTTTTATGTCATAAGTTTCAGTTTAAGACTTTACATAAGCATCAGAATGTACTTTTGCAACAGCTCTTCCACTTGGGTCATTCATGTTTTTAAAACTTTCATCCCACTCTAATGCTATTTTAGTACTGCAAGCAACACTGGCTTCCTGCGGCACACATAAGGCCGCTGCATCACTCGGGAAATGCTCATTAAAAATAGAACGATAATAAAACTCTTCCTTACTTGTAGGTGTTTGTAATGGGAATTTATATTTGGCATTCGCTAATTGTTCATCACTTACCTCATTCGCTACCATTAATTTTAGCGTATCAATCCAACTATAACCCACACCATCACTAAATTGCTCTTTTTGTCTCCAGGCCACACTTTCTGGCAACATATCTTCAAAAGCTTTTCTTACCACCCATTTCTCCATACGCTCCCCATTAATCATTTTATCCTGTGGGTTGATTCTCATGGCCACATCCATAAATTCTTTATCAAGGAAAGGAACGCGGCCTTCAATACCCCAAGCCGCTAAACTTTTATTGGCACGCAAACAGTCATACATATGGAGTTTACTTAATTTACGCACCGTTTCTTCATGAAACTCTTTCGAATTTGGTGCCTTATGAAAGTACAAATACCCTCCAAATAATTCATCGGCACCTTCGCCAGACAACACCATTTTAATTCCCATGGATTTAATCACTCTGGCCATTAAATACATTGGTGTACTGGCACGAATGGTGGTGATATCATAAGTCTCCAGATTATAAATCACATCTCTAATAGCATCCAACCCTTCCTGAATAGTAAATTTAATTTCATGATGTACCGTTCCAATATGGTCAGCCACCTTTCTGGCTGCAGCCAAATCTGGTGAACCCTCTAGACCAACAGAAAAGGAATGTAATTGAGGCCACCAAGCGGCCTGCGTATCATCTGATTCTATTCTTTTTTCTGCATATTTTTTCGCAATGGCTGAAGTTACAGAAGAATCTAATCCACCAGATAATAACACGCCATAAGGCACGTCACTCATTAATTGTCTGTGAACCGCGGCTTCCAATGCGTCTTTTATAGCTTTTATACTGGTTTCATTGTCCTTTACAGCATCAAATTCTGTCCAGTCCCGCACATACCATTTCACAAATTCTCCATTTGTACTTGACATATAATGCCCTGGAGGAAACAATTGTATTTTAGTACAAACCCCTTCTAAAGCTTTCAATTCTGAAGCCACATAAAAAGTACCATTCTGGTCCCAGCCAATATATAAAGGAATGATCCCCATATGGTCTCTTGCAATAAAATACTCGTCTTTTTCAACATCATAAATAGCAAAACCAAAAATGCCATTCATTTCATCAATAAAATGCACCCCTTTTTCTTTGTACAATGCCAAGATAACTTCACAATCACTTTCTGTTTGAAAGTTATATTTACCCAAGAATTGTTTACGTAATTCTCTATGATTGTAGATTTCACCATTTGCGGCTAAGATCAATTTTTTGTCCTCACTAAAAAGCGGTTGTTTTCCGGATGCTGGATCCACAATAGCTAAACGCTCATGCGCTAATATGGCTTTTTCGTTACTATAAATGCCACTCCAGTCCGGCCCTCTATGACGAATCCTTTTTGACATTTCCAATAATTGAGGACGCAAATCTTCCGACTTCTGCTTTAAATCAAATGCGCATACAATTCCACACATAACAATATTTTTATTTTAATTAGTGATGCAAATGTGCATATATGATAATCATTTAAAAACATTAAAACATAAAATGATTACATTTTATAACTATATTTTCTTATTATATTATATTATGTAATCTATAAATAAAATTACATTGCAAATTCATATAAATTTTAAACATTTCCTTTTGAATTACTTTTAATAAAACATTAAGAAATTTACACAAGATTTCATTTAACTTTATCTCCTATAAAAATAAAATCTTATGAAAAAATTTAAACTTATTACAACCATTACATGTGCTTTTCTAATGCTTTTAACTTTTAACCTTAATGCACAGAATTTTAAAGGTTTGGACAAAAGCCCCATGGATGCAGCCTCTTTCCCGTCAGACTATAAAGTGTCTGACAAACTCATTAAAATAGTTTATAGCAGACCTCAACTTAAGGGAAGAGCCTTAAGTGAATTGGCTCCTAGTGGCAAAGTTTGGCGTACTGGTGCCAATGAAGCAGCCGAATTAACTTTGTATACCGACATGAAATTGGGTGATACGTCCATTAAAGCTGGAGTATATACGTTCTATGTAATTCCTGGAGACACAGAATGGACGGCTATAATTAGTAAGGACTTGAATGTTTGGGGTTCTTATTTCTATAATGAAGCGAATGATGTGGCCAGATTATCTGTTCCAGTTACTTCTTCTGAGCCTTTAGAAGCCTTTTCTATTGCTTTTGACGAATCAGAAAATGGCGTAACGATGCACTTAGGTTGGCACACCTTAAGAATTGCGGTGCCTTTTACAAAATAAATCTGCCTTAATATTAAAACAAAAACGCCTTTTAAGTTCAAGGCGTTTTTTATTATGGAATATTTAAATATTTATGCGTTTGTAATGACACTTTCCATTTTGGATTTTTCATCACATACTCTACAATTTCTGGAATCACTTTATCGCGCTTGCTCCACTCGGGTTGTAAATATAAAATACAGTCTTTATTGACTTTAGCCGCTTGTTCTTCCGCGAAGCGAAAATCATCTTTATTATAAACAATAACCTTAAGTTCATGAGCTTTTTCATAAACTTCTTTTGTTGGAAGTTTCATTTTTTTAGGAGACAGACAAATCCAATCCCAAGTTCCGGTGAGTTGATAAGCTCCAGAAGTTTCAATATGAACCTTCATGCCTTCTGATTTTAATTTAGAAGTCAGAGAGTTCATATCCCACATTAAAGGTTCTCCTCCAGTAATTACTATAGTATCACTGTGTTTTTTTGCATTCTCAACAATCTTTGCAACCTCAGTTGGTGGATGCAAATCAGCATTCCAGCTTTCTTTAACGTCACACCAATGGCATCCCACATCACAACCCCCTAACCTTATAAAATATGCCGCCGTTCCTTTATGAAAACCTTCACCTTGGATGGTGTAAAACTCTTCCATTAACGGAAGCATTTCACCTTTATCAACTAATTCTTTAATCTCTTTATTCATAAGTTTGCAAAGATACTATTTTGCTTACTAAATGTTGATAGTTTTATATGTCTTGTTTGTTTGGATTCGTTTGGAATAGTTATTTTTATAAAAATTATGATGATATGGATAAAAAGGAAACATTTTTAAATTATATAAATGACGGCAATATCACAAAAGGTGATTTTATCCCTGTAGGCGCTGCCATGTTAGATGGCGAAACAATTACAGGAGCCATTGTAAAAATTCCTTTAAAAACCCTAAACCGTCATGGCTTAATTGCTGGAGCTACCGGCACCGGAAAAACAAAATCTTTGCAGGTATTGGCAGAAAATTTAAGTGATAAGGGCATCCCTGTTTTACTTATGGATATTAAAGGCGACTTAAGTGGTTTAGCGCAACCAAGTCCTGGTCATCCTAAAATTGACGAACGTCATGCAAAAATTGGATTACCTTTTGAATCAAAAAGCTTCCCTGTTGAAATTTTAACCTTATCTGAGCAAGACGGAGTGAGGCTGCGTGCCACCGTCAGTGAATTTGGTCCTGTTTTATTATCAAGAATATTAGATTTATCGGATGCGCAATCAGGTGTTGTGGCTGTTATTTTTAAATATTGTGACGACAATAAAATGCCGCTTCTTGATTTAAAAGATTTCAAAAAAATATTGCAGTATACCACACAGGAAGGAAAAGAAGAGTTTGGAGATGATTACGGCCATATTTCAACGGCGTCAACAGGTTCTATTTTACGTAAAGTGGTAGAATTAGAACAACAGGGTGCCGATTTATTTTTTGGAGAAACCTCATTTGAAGTCAATGATTTATTACGAATAGATGAAGATGGGAGAGGCTACATAAACATTATTAGACTAACAGATATTCAAGACAGACCAAAATTATTTTCAACATTTATGTTAAGTCTGCTTGCCGAAATTTATTCAACATTTCCTGAGCAAGGTGACAGTGACCATCCTGAGTTAGTTATATTTATTGATGAAGCGCATTTAATATTTAATGAAGCATCAAAAGCGCTGCTCAATCAAATAGAAAGTATTGTAAAATTAATAAGAAGTAAAGGGGTTGGTTTATATTTTGTCACTCAAAACCCAACAGATGTACCTGAAGCAGTATTAAGTCAATTAGGTTTAAAAATACAGCATGCCTTGCGTGCTTTTACAGCCAATGACAGAAAAGCTATTAAGCTTGCTGCACAAAACTATCCAGATTCAGAATATTATGATACCACAAAAGTACTAACCTCCTTAGGTACTGGAGAAGCCTTAGTTTCTGCTCTTGATGAGAAAGGAAGACCAACGCCATTGGCCGCCACCATGATGCGGGCTCCTATGAGCAGAATGGATATTTTAACAGATGCAGAATTAAATGCACTGCTTACCAGATCAAAACTGGTAAAAAAATATAACCAAACTATTGACAGAGAAAGTGCCTATGAAATGCTTAATGAAAAAATAGACCGCGCTGAAGCTGAAGATGCCAAAGAAAAAGCCAGACTAGAAAAAGAAACCTTAAAAAAAGCAGAATCAAAAGAAAGAACATCTACATCAGGCTCAAGACGCCGAAGTACTGCTATGAATCCTGTAGTTAAGGTTCTTACAAGCGCCACCTTTATTAGAAGTGTCTTTGGTATTTTAACCAAAGTCATGAAGAAATAACCAAATAATATCAATTTTAAACATACCTAATTTTAATATGAATAAATCATTTTTATATCTAACTATTTTGTCTTTATTAATTGCAAGTTGCAATAAAGAACAGGACCCATTTCAAATAGGCAAACAACATATTGGATTATTAACCGATTCCACACAAGTGAAGGATCTTGCAGCTATTTATGTGAAAGACTCTATTGCCAAAGGCTTTGACGATACTGAATTTACAAGAAATTTTAATGATATTGAAATTTTTGAAAAGGGTGGAAAAAAATTGTTGAGTATTAGCCCAAGAAACCCATCAGATTCAACTTCACACATTCAAAGTGTCCGCATTTTTGACCCAAGATTTAAAACAGATAAAAAACTTTCTACTGAAAGCAGCTTTAAAGACATTGCTAAGAATTATAAAATAACAAGAATAGACAATTTAATAAATTCAATTGTGGTAACTGTAAATGAAATCAATGCTTCATTTACTATTGACAAAAAAGAATTACCTGCTAATTTACGTTTTGACAGAAACTTAGAAATTGAAGCTACCCATATCCCTGATAACGCTAAAATCAAGTTCTTTTTTATAAACTGGAATAAAACAAATTAATAACTAACAAATGAATCCATTCATCTCAAAAATATTAGTGGATGTTGCCCGCAAAAGGTTAAAAACCAGGCAGGTTTCAGGAACTATTACCAAAAAACAGATTGACCCGCTGGTTAAATCCATGCATGTTGAATTGACTCACACTATAAAGGATTACATCTACGTTATCATTGGTGTTTTTGCGGCTGGTTTTGGTTTAAAAGGCTTTTTACTTCCAAATCATTTTATTGATGGTGGTGCGACTGGTATTTCTCTTTTATTAAAAAATATAACCAATATAGATTTAAGTTATTTATTAATATTAGTGAATATTCCGTTTTTAATTCTTGCCTCAAAAACTATCAATTTAAAATTTGCCATTAGAAGTGTTATCGCCATTTCACTATTGGCTATTGTCGTTCATTATATAGACTATCCCATTATAACTGAAGACAAACTACTCATAGCTGTTTTTGGTGGTTTCTTTTTAGGTTTAGGAATTGGTATGTCAATGCGTGGTGGAAGTGTTATTGATGGCACCGAAGTTTTGGCTATTTATTTAAGCAGAAAATTATCTCTAACCGTAGGAGATGTTTTACTGCTTATCAACATAATAATATTTTCCTTTGGGGCCTATGTTTTATCCATAGAAACGGCATTGTATGCTATTTTAACTTATTTAGCTGCCGCAAAAACGGTTGATTTTGTGGTGGATGGTGTCGAAGAATATGTTGGTGTCACCATCATTTCCAATCATCATGAAGCTATCAGAATTATGCTCATTGAAAAATTAAGAAGAGCTTGTACTATTTATGCGGGAAAAGGCGGCTATGGCGCGCATGGCAATAGCTATGATAAAGATATTATTTATACAGTTGTCACACGATTAGAAATTGCAAAATTACAAACAGAAATAGATAAAATAGACAAAAATGCCTTTGTAACTATGGGAACCGTTAAAGATTTAAAAGGCGGCATGATTAAGCGTAAACCCATGCAAAATTAAATATGAAAAAATATACCATTCAGAACAATCCATTTATAGTACCAACTAATGATGGAAAAATAATAAAAGAACATTTTGGTTTAGCCACAGACGGAAATTCCAAAATTAGCATCGCCCACATGATTGCACCAGCAGGCTGGAGCGAACCCTTTCAAACCCCAGAATTTGATGAGTTCACCTTCATAATAAAAGGTAAAAAGCAATTTATTATAGATGGTGAACAAATTGTTTTAGAAGCCGGACAATCTATAAAAATTGAAAAAAACACGAGAGTTCAATATTCCAATCCGTTTACTGAACCTTGCGAATATTTAGCCATTTGTACTCCGGCGTTTTCTATAAACAGCGTTAACAGAGAAGATTAATGCGAACCCGTTTAGTGAAGCTTGTTGGAAAATCCCTTAATAGTATAAGCTACCTCTCAAAATCGTACGCAACAGACAAAGCTTTGTTATTATTTTCAAAACCAAGAAAAGGTCGAATTACTACTATTCAATCTGCCTTTTTAGAAACAGCTGTTCATGAAACCGTTGCTTATGAATCATTTGAAATCATGACTTATAAATGGTCTGGTAATAAGCAAACTATATTGCTGGTTCATGGTTGGGAAAGTAATTCAGGAAGATGGCTATCTCTAATAAATCACTTAAAAAAGAATGATTACAATATCATAGCTTTAGATGCACCGGCACATGGCAACTCTGGAAGCCCCTATTTTAATGCCCTTTTATATGCAGAGTTTATTTATGAAGTTGCAAAAATACATTGCCCTGAAATTATCATTGGACATTCTGTTGGTGGTATGGCTTCTGTGTTTTTTCAAAACAAATACCAGTTGGCTTCTATAAAAAAAATGGTGTTGTTGGGGGCTCCATCTGATTTTAAAGATGTACTGAAACGCTATACAGACCTGTTAGGTTATAATAGCAGGATTTCAAATCACTTAAACAATATTATTAAAGAACGTTTTGGGGCTTCACCAGAAACATTTTCAACAGCCAGTTATGCGAAAATGCTGAATGCTCAAGGACTCATTATTCATGACGAAGACGACCCTGTTATCCCATATAGTGATGCCATACAAATCCAATTAAATTTTAAAAATAGCGCATTAATTACAACCAAAGGATTAGGTCATTCATTGAATCATAAAAAGGTGACATTACATATTTCAGAATTTATTGAGAACTAAAGTTCTTATCTTTGCACACTATGGAAGAACAATTAAAAAGAATCAATAAATATTTAAGTGAAGTTGGATTTTGTTCGCGACGAGAAGCTGATAAATTGATTGAAGCCGGACGCGTTACCATTAATGGCGTGATCCCTGAAATGGGTACAAAAATAAGTACTAGCGACGTAGTTGAAGTTGACGGAAAACCAATTATTGACTCAAAAGAATCATTTGTTTATCTAGCATTCAATAAACCAGTTGGTATTGTCTGCACTACAGACACCAATGTTGAAAAAGACAATATTATAGATTATATTAAGTATCCTAAACGGATTTTCCCAATTGGTCGATTAGATAAGCCCAGTGAAGGCCTCATTCTTCTTACCGATGACGGTGATATTGTCAATAAAATATTGAGAGCGAGTAATAATCACGAAAAAGAATATATAGTAAAAGTTGATAAACCAATCTCTCAAACCTTCGTTGAACGCATGTCTGGCGGCATTCCCATTTTAGATAGAGTCACCAAAAAGTGCCAGGTTGAAAAATTAAGCACTTATGAATTCAGAATCATTTTAACTCAAGGTCTCAACAGACAAATCAGGCGTATGTGTGAGTATTTAAATTATGAAGTAGAAACACTTAAGCGCGTTAGAATCATGAATATAAAACTTGATATGCCCGTTGGAGAATATCGCGAACTGACCAAAGAAGAACTCAAAGAACTCAATAGTTTAATTCAAGATTCTACCAAAACATTTAAAGCATCGAGCCTAAAACAACAGCATCGTAAAAATTAATTAAATATGGCAACAGTTTCTCCTTTTCATTTAGCAATTCCAGTTCACAATTTAGAAGCATCCAGAAAATTTTACAGAGATGTTTTAGGTTGCGAAGAAGGCAGAAGTAGTGATCACTGGGTTGATTTTAATTTTTTTGGACATCAACTGGTTATACATTATAAGCCAAAATCTAACGAAGTTTTGCATACTAATCCTGTAGATGGTAAAGATGTTCCTGTCCCTCATTTTGGCGTCGTATTACCCTGGGATGATTTTCAAACCTTTTCAGAAGCGTTAAAAACTAAAAATATCCCATTTGTCATTGAACCATATATTCGTTTTAAAGGTTTAGTAGGCGAACAGGCTACTATGTTTTTTTATGATCCCGCCGGGAATGCCTTAGAATTTAAAGCTTTTAAAGATTTATCTCAACTATTTGCGAAATAGTATTTTGTTAAAAAAGAACTTGTATTAATCTCTTATAAATAGATTTTAACATTAAGTGTGAATTGTGGTATTTTCATTTATAATCTTGTAACATCAATGCTTAGAATAAATCTAATTTAGCATGATAATTCTAAAAATATGATACGAATATTAGCAATAATTTTAACTATTGGTGGCATGATAGCCTTAATATTAGGTGTTTTAGGCATCTTTGGAAATAATTTGGTCACTCTAAGCCCATGGGCTTTAACCATTTTAGGTGGGATTTTTTTTGTTTCTGGGGTATCCATGCTAAAATACAGAAAAGACGTTCCTCCTACAACAGACTAAAAAATTATCAAAACTCACGGAGCTATTTTAAAATTTTTAAACCTTTAAAGATTCGTCTCTACTATTGCAAAATAAATTATTTATAACGCCAACTTGTCAAATCAGCATCAGCTGGTGCTGATTCCAGTATGCGTTTCATAATTTTAGGAACATACATGCTGTTATACCGCAATCTGGAAATAGCATTTGGGTTTTCATGGTCTCCATTCCAGCAATGCTCTGCTCTGTCACCGTAATCTACTTCTCCGTCATAATAAGGATCTGTAGTACTTTCTAAAAAATCCTCCATTAAATAGACGGCATTATTTAAATAATAATTATCCATGTCGCCACAATAGATATGTATTTTTCCTTTTAATTTTTCTCCTAATTTATCCCAATCTCGTTCCAGAATGTGTCTTAAATCATAATTCTCTAACCAGTATTGGGCAACATCATGATTTATTTTACCAGACATTTTATCCCATAGCCTGACCGGATAACCATCCTCGCCTTGTGGCGAATAGGTTGCTTCCCAAATATCAAACTGCCCTCCAGACCTTGATTTGTCACCAAGCACTAGTTCTAAATGATTAGACTCTTTTACCGTTGAAGACACATTTCCTAAATAATCTCGATGTGCCGGAACCTCAATTTTTTTATGATTACTCTTAGCGTAATAGGCATTCTCGTCTTCA
Organism: Yeosuana sp.; assembly: GCA_036525815.1. GTDB lineage: Bacteria > Bacteroidota > Bacteroidia > Flavobacteriales > Flavobacteriaceae > Yeosuana. Next base: position 13,209 of record DATCZQ010000012.1, read on the forward strand.
TAAATATTGGTTAAACAATAAGCCCTAAAATCAATGGGATCCGGACAGGCTGCAAAACAACCATTGTACTCATCAGGATATTTTACCTGTACCGCCAAAGCCTCCCAACCACCAGTGGAGCCTCCGTATAAAAAACGAGACCAACCCGCCCCTTGTCCTCTAAACATTCTTTCAATATAAGGAATCAACTCATAAGTTAATGCATCTCCGTATGGTCCTTGACTGGCTGAATTAACCGCATAAGAATCGTCATAATAAGGTGTTGGATGTTGAATTTCTATAATTAAAAACCTGGGGAAATCTGGTTCATTCCATCTTTTATAAAAATTATAGGCTTCTTGTTGTTCGGTCATATTATATCCATCCACATGAAACCTATCAGAATATTCAGGCTTCAGATTTTCATCTGGTGGCGTTGTTCTAAATCCACCAAAATCAGAAGGAAAATGTCCTTGAAATACCATTAAAGGATATTTTGCTTCAAGATGTTCATCAAATCCTTTAGGCAGTAGAATATGTGCACCAAGATAGATGTCCCTTCCCCAAAATTCGGAAAGTAATTCTGATTTCATTTTTATATGTTTGATCCACTCCGTATCTCTAGGTTCTTCAATTTCTGCGATCACCTTATCTAAAACAATATCAAAAGATTGTTTTTCTGAATCTGAAACTGAAATTTTTATTGGTTTAGAATATAAATTCCCTGGTGATGTATTCCAATGTTGGCCTTCACCGTTATCCATAGGCAACTTTACTTCCTGACCTGTTGATAATTTAAAAGTTTCATATACATGCATCACCGCCTGAATATAATAATCTCCTGGCTTTATTTTTGACAACTGATCATATGGAAACCCAAAAACAGAATTATCAAAAGAAAATATTTTTTTGCCTGACCAATCTTCCACATTCATTCCAAAAATTGGTTGCGCATTTAAACCTTCACTGACTTGAAAGCGAGGTTCCGACTCATTATTATCAGAAAGAATGAGCAACAACCTACCATCTAATTGTTTAAAAGATAAACTATCAGATAAAACAACATTAACAGTAAGTTTAGGCTTTGTTTCCGTCTTACAATTATATAGGGACAGACAAAAAAATAATAACACCAATTTTAAATATTTCATAAGTTGGAAATTTTTAAAAAAGGTAATTAAATAAACTGAATTAAAAAACTCAATTTAAATCGTATAATTAATTAGGTGCGTTTTGACGTTCTCTGGCTAGCAACGTATTTTTAAGCAACATAGCAATGGTCATGGGTCCAACACCACCGGGAACTGGTGTAATATAGCTCGCTTTTTTACTAACGCTTTCAAAATCGACGTCACCAGCCAGTCTGTAACCTCGTGTTTTAGTTGCATCAGGTACACGTGTAATGCCTACATCAATAACTACCACGCCTTCTTTAACCATGTCACCCTTTAAGAATTCAGAAATACCAATAGCAGCCACAATAATATCGGCCCCACGGGTAATTTCAGGAAGGTTTTCAGTACGACTGTGAACGACAGTAACAGTAGCATTTCCAGCCTTTCTTTTCTGGCTCATTAAAATACTCATAGGACGACCAACAATATGGCTTCTTCCCATAACAACTACGTTTTTTCCTGAAGTTTCAATATGGTAACGTTCCAGTAATTCTAATATCCCAAAAGGCGTTGCAGGTAAAAAGGAAGGTAAATCAAGTGTCATTCTACCCACATTCGTTGGATGAAAACCATCCACATCTTTATCTGGGTTGATTGCCATTAAAACCTTTTGATCATCAATATGTTTTGGCAAAGGGAGTTGCACAATGAATCCATCAATGGCTTCATCATTATTCAGATTATTAATATGATTTAGTAATTCTTCTTCAGTTGTATCCTCTGACAAATCAATTAAGGTTGAATGGAACCCAACCAATTCACAGGCTTTCACTTTTGCAGCAACATAGGTCATACTTGCGCCATCAGAACCTACTAAAACAGCCGCAAGATGTGGCACTTTTTCACCTTTAGATTTCATTATTTCAACCTGCGCAGCAATTTCTTGTTTTATATCATTACTGATTTTTTTTCCATCTAAAATTGTCATGTGCTTATTGGTTTTAATTGAAATAATTTATAATGATTCTTTTAACGCATATTTTGCATCATTTGCATCATCTTTTTTCCGCCACCACCTTGCATCATTTTCATCATTTTGCTCATTTGATTGAATTGCTTCATCAATTGATTGACTTGTTGCACCGAGGTTCCTGAACCTTTACCTATTCTAATTTTTCTGCTAGAATTAATAATAGAAGGATTACTTCTCTCTTTAGGCGTCATGGAATGAATAATGGCTTCTATACCTTTAAAGGCATCATCATCAATATCAACATCTTTAAGCATTTTTCCTGCACCAGGAATCATCCCCATAAGATCTTTCATATTACCCATTTTCTTGATCTGCTGTATTTGCTTTAAGAAATCATCAAAGCCAAATTGATTTTTGGCTATTTTCTTTTGAAGTTTTCGGGCTTCCTCTTCATCAAATTGCTCCTGTGCTCTTTCAACTAAAGACACCACATCACCCATTCCAAGAATACGGTCTGCCATACGTGCCGGATAGAAGACATCAATAGCTTCCATCTTTTCGCCAGTACCAATAAATTTAATCGGTTTATTAACGACTGATTTAATTGAAATGGCAGCACCACCACGTGTATCACCATCTAATTTGGTAAGAATAACACCATCAAAATTTAAAACATCATTGAATGTCTTTGCCGTATTAACGGCATCTTGACCGGTCATAGAATCTACTACAAACAAGGTTTCTTGTGGTTGAATAGCTTTATGGATGTTTGATATTTCGGTCATCATAACCTCATCTACCGCTAATCGACCAGCTGTATCTATAATAACCACATTATAGCCATTAGCTTTTGCATGAGCTATACCTGCTTTAGCAATAGCAACAGGATCATTATTTCCTTTGTCGCTAAATACCTCCACATTAATTTGTTCTCCAACAATATGTAATTGATCAATAGCTGCTGGACGATACACATCACAGGCTACTAATAAGGGCTTTTTTGCTTTTTTGGTTTTTAGATAATTTGCTAGTTTTCCAGAAAACGTGGTCTTACCGGAACCTTGTAAACCAGACATCAGAATGATACTTGGCGTTCCGGATAAATTGATACCTTCGGCGTCACCACCCATCAGTTCAGTCAACTCGTCTTTAACAATTTTAACCATTAATTGACCTGGCTGTAAAGTTGTTAACACATTTTGACCTAGTGCTTTCTCTTTTACTTTTGTAGTAAAATCCTTTGCAATTTTAAAGTTAACATCGGCATCTAACAATGCGCGCCTTACTTCTTTTAAAGTTTCAGCAACATTGACTTCAGTAATACTTCCATGTCCTTTTAGGACGTGTAGTGCTTTATCTAACTTTTCGCTTAAATTATTAAACATAGTTCCTCTTCAATTTTAAGATGCGCAAATTTAAGGATTTGAAGTTTATTATTGAAGTAAGAAACTATAAAAAAAACGCACATAAAAAAAGCTGCCAAATCAAATGATTTGACAGCCTGTATAAAGGAAACTTAAATAACTAACCTAACCAACCGAATTTACCAAAATCCTCCTTTATTTTTTATTATCTTTCAAGTACTAAGATTCTTTCGACAGTACCTGTAGAACTTAAATCTTTCAATTCAATTCTTGTTTCATTTACAGAAACCATTTTCCATCTATGATTTAATACCTCAAATGGTGGTTCTAATCCAAAATTTAATCCAAGGAATAAACCTTCGTTTCTATATGACAACCATGATCCATCGATGATACCATTATTAGGATCGGTAACTTTTACCCAACCATTTTCTAAGAAATCTATATTGTACATATAATAATTCTCAGTTTTATTTACATCACCTTCTTGATATAGAGCTACATTCCAAATGCCTGTGTTTAGAATTTGATCAATATAAACCAAATCACCATCTCCCTCTGGGCAATGTCTTTGCAATACCATTTGACTGTTTGGAGCTACTAGCTTAATTAAACCTGGCTCTAAGAATGTAATTAACCATTCTAATTTTAGATTTGGTCTGCCTTCAAGATTAATTTGTAAAATAAAACCTGCATTTCTAACACCAATTTCATAAGTACCCTCAACTAATTCACCATTGACTCGAATTCTAACGACATTATTTGGGAAGAATTTTAAAGGCGTACCAATATAATTACCTTCATTATCGGTTCCATTAATATTTAATCTCGCTACTCTCCAGAAACATTCTTGTAAATAACTTTCAATGCGTTCTTTAGTTATATCAACAACAATATCACAGTTTTTCTTTAAAATAATTCGGTTACCTCCCTCTTGATATAATTTTATTCTACCTGGTTCTAAATCATAAACAAACCATTCCAAAGCAAAATCAACTAAGGAGTCAAACTCTAATTTAATTAAAGCCCCATGATCAGTAACTCTGGTAGTCCATCTTCCCGTTAGCAGGTCACCATTTCTGGAATGAACCCTAACTACATTATCAGCTTTAAACACCATCACATATTCACGATAAAAATCATTTAAATTATCCTGATTTCTCTCCATTTCATAAACAACCCATGGACAAGTCATAAGAAGCGCATCTAAACGTTCTTTAGTAAAATCATCATCATGATAATCATTATTATCATCTTCATAACAGGCATCTTTAGCCTCTTCAATGGTTGATTGCAATTCTCGATTATTATTAACAACAACAGTTGTTTCATCTGCTAAAACCATCGTAACCGGAAAATTAATGCTTGCAAAAACTTCACCTTGTCTAACGCGTTTTATAAAACGATGCAATTGCGCGTCATTCTCTATTGTAACCACATCAATTACCTGAAATTGTGTGTTATAGATTGAAAATGAAATAGGATATTGAAAATCAATACATTCAATATCATCATCTTGTTCATTCTCTCCATTACATTGTTGCGCCAGTTCAATCAACTCTTCACGGTTATTAATTATCATTTCTGTATAATCTGATAATATGATTTTTATGGGAAATATTATTTCCAAATGATCAATATCATCATCAAATTCATTAAAAATAGCTTCAATAACAGAAAAATCTTCCTTTGAATCTATTATAATTTCAACACCGTTTACAACAACGGTAACAGGCAAATCAACTGATAAACAATTAGCTTTATCAATTATATTGTCTGCAGATCCATCTTTTATAGATGTTGAGGCCACTAAACTTGTCAAAGTTGAAGAGGCAACTAAGGCTTCTGCTTCTGCAGGCACCGTTACATCAACAACTTCCTGCTGACAAGACATTAACATTAAAAGGGCAAAAAAAGGAACTAATAATAATTTTTTCATAACTTTTTAATTTAGTTTAACATGAGGCAATTTGAACATAAAACAATTTAGCTTAAGAAATTCCTACCCATTGTTTCCTTTTTTTTTATTTTAGTAGCCAAATCACCAATAACAATGGGGAAACAACTTCATGATCATATTTGCGAAGAACCAATTTTCTCTTCCATATTTAATAAATACTCCAAAGACTTACACAACTTTTTATATTATAAATTTGGTGAATTACTAAATCCAAAAGATAAAGTTCAGGAAGCTTTTATTAAGCTATGGGAAAACTGCAGCAAGATATCTCCAGATAAAGCGAAAAGTTTTTTGTTTACTACCGCTAATAATTTAATGTTAAATGAAGCCGCTCATCAAAAAGTGGTTTTAAAACATCAACAAATAAAGCCCAAATCATATACCAATGAAAATCCTGAATTTTTGATGCAGGAAGCTGAGTATATGCAAAAACTTCAAAAGGCCCTTTCTAATTTAACAGAGGCACAACGTGAAGCTTTTATGATGAACAGGGTTGAAGGAAAACGATTTAAAGAAATAGCTGAAATTTTAGATATCTCAACCAAAGCCGTAGAAAAAAGAATTTATGGCGCCCTTGAAAAATTAAGACAAGATATTAAAGAATTATGATGGCCTGAAAATAATTTTTAAGGGGCGGGTAGGGAAAATAAAGTATTAACTGTTATATAGTTGTATTAAAACATCATGGAAAGAGAAACATTAATATCAAAATGGTTAGACAACAATCTAAATGACCAGGAACTTGAGGCTTTTAAAAAGCTTGAGGACTATGATGATTTAGTTAAGTTAGACAAAAATTTGCAAGGTTTTAAAGCAGATAGTTATGACCCTGCTGTAGAATTAGAAAGTGTCTTGTCATCTATTAGAAGCAAAAAACAAACATCTGTTTATTGGTTTAAACCTTTTATGAAAATTGCGGCTATTCTTGCCATTTGTTTTAGTTTATATTATTATACAACTACTTTAGACACGACCATAAAAACAGCATTTGCTCAAAAAACAACTATAGAATTACCTGATAATTCAAGCGTTTCACTGAATGCAAAATCACTGTTGATATTCAATAAAAAAGATTGGAAAAAAGAACGCGATGTAGAACTTGAAGGGGAAGCCTTTTTTAAAGTATCCAAAGGTTCTTCATTTAATGTAATTACAAAAACCGGAATTGTTACCGTTTACGGAACTCAATTTAATGTTAAACAACGGGATAAATATTTTGAAGTTATTTGCTACGAAGGTATTGTTGGCGTTACCTATAACTCGCAACTCACCAAACTAAAAGCTGGCAACAGTTTTTTGATTATTGATGGGAAATTGATTGTTACAGAAAAAGAAAATAACGCAACACCTTCGTGGTTAAATAACGAAAGTCAGTTTAAAAGTTTACCGTACAGAGAAGTTCTTGCTGAGTTTGAAAGACAATATGGAGTAAGTATTGTAGCTGAAAATATTGACGAAAACCAATTATTTACTGGAAGTTTTTCTCATAAAAACATAGATATTGCTTTAAAATCTATCACATTACCCTTACACATAAAGTATAGTAAAACCAACAATACTATTACGCTGAAACGTGATTAGAAAAGGACTCCTTTTTATTTACACTTTATTATTTTTTTTGAACTTTTCAGCTATCAAAGCTCAAAGTCTTCAAAAAGAAAAGCAACCACTTATTGATATATTAAAAGTCCTTGAAACTAAATATAACATCAGTTTTTCTTTTGCTGATACTACTATAAAAGATAAAACCGTTGCTTTACCCGCGGCCAACTTGAATATTGAAGAAGCCCTAACCTATTTAAAAACTGAAACAGGATTAGATTTTGAAATATTAGACTCCCGATTTGTGGTTATAAAAATAGTTGAAGACATTATTGTCCCCATGATAACTCAGCGATTAGAAGAAGTTGTCATTACAAATTATTTAACTAAAGGTATCATCAAATTAAATGATGGAAGTACTACCATAAAACCAGAAGCTTTTGGCATTCTTCCCGGTTTAATTGAACCCGATATTTTACAAACTATTCAAGCCTTACCGGGTGTTTTAAGTATT
>DATCZQ010000013.1:0-50520 GCA_036525815.1 Yeosuana sp.
CTCCTGTATTTATATTTTCAAAATCAAAGTTGATTTCTTTTATCTTTTTGCCTAAAACTGAATAGATTTCAACTTTATCTATTGGATTTATTTCTGATTTAATAGTCAAAACATTTGATACAGGATTGGGGTAAATTTTTAGTTTTTGTTCAATTATTTCAGAAGTAGAAAGGATATCCTTTTCAGAATAAGAAAAGGTATAACTATCTTTTATTGCCCAGTCATTTAGGTCGCTATCCCAAATATATCCCATGCCATTTGTCAACATATGATTAAAAAATATTTTGGATTCAAAAGTTCTGTAAAAATCAGGTATGGTTGAGTAATAAGGCAGGACTAAGTCTGAGTAAGAATACAAATCGTTATATGTAAAATTTGTTTTCCATTCATTAACCCATTGAGCCCCGACCCAGGAATAATCAATATACTGTGTTAGGTTCCGATTGTTGTCATAAGTGTATTCCGTTTTCGATTCATTTAACCAATTTGCCATAGGGTTATAAAATGAATAATCAACATTTTGTGTTAGGTTCCCATTGTTGTCATAAGTATATTCCGTTTTCCAATCATACCACCACTGAGATCCATCCCAGGAAAATTCAATAAATTGTGTTAGGTTCCGATTGTTGTCATAAGTATATTCAGTTTTTCTAACATATGACCATTGACTTATAACCGGTTTCCAACCATAAATAATATATTGTATTTGATCTCCATTGGTGTCGTAAGTTGATTCGATTTTTGAACTTAATAACCATTGATTTCCATCCCAGCCATAACCAGTAACCAGTGTTAGGTTCCCGTTTATGTCATAGGTGTTTTCGAATTTCATAAGTCCCCCCCAAGCTGGTATGTCTATTAAAATAGTTTGTATTTGGTCTCCATTATTATCATAAATGTAATCCATTTTAAGATCATAAAACCATTGACCTTCATACCACCCATAATCAATTTCCTGTGTAGGGTATCCATTTGTATTATAAGTATATTCGGTTTTCCAACTATTAATCCATTGACTTGAAGTTTCACTCCAATATTGCGATAATTCATAGTCAAGTCCATACTTAATAATCATTGGAGATAAATTTGTTTGGTCAGAATTAAATTTTGAATTTAGATTTAACCCTTTGCATTTATTAAATAGAGTGTTTATAATAAATACATTTTCAAAAAGATTCAAATTTTTTGTTTGATTTTCAATTCTGAACCTTTCACCAAACCTGCTGGTTTTATTCTCTTTTTTTTGACCAAATGAAAATAGGGTCAAAAAAAATATCAAAGATAAAAGTGTAATTCTCTGTTTCATTTTTTTCCCTTATTTGATTAATACTTTCTTTTAAAGAAGAAAAATAATATTAAAAAAACGGAAAGTAAATGATTGTCGTCAATTTAGGTCAATTAACTGAATTAGAAAAGATTAATCAAGTCTTAGAGCATACTTATCAACACTATGCCCATATTTAAAACTTCTTACTTCGGTTATGGTGTTCAAAAATTTTATGACATACCTATAGCTACTGCTTCTAGATTAAAGAAGGCTGCTAAAAAAGAAAAGTATATAAAAGTGAAACACAATTTTGAGCTGATTACACTTAATGAGGCTGCTACTTTTAAATATTATAAAATAAAAAAAGACTAATTACGCTTTAGAAAGGGAAATTATTATTTGCAGTCAATTGATACCGTTTGTCCTCTTTTTTATTTTAAAAAGCAGAAAAAGGTGGAATAATAAAGAAAAGGGATATACAAGGGATACTTACAATAATCGAATACACGCAATACAACGATTAGTAAGGAAAACCCGTAAAAGTTTCGCTCATAAATTATTGTTTTATAAATCGTTTTGTTGCATGTGAATTATTACTTGAAACCTTAACAAAATAGACACCACTATACCAAGTAGAAACATCGATCATTGAGAAACGAGAGTTTCTAATTTTACTTTCAAAAATTTTCCTAGAAGAAATATCAAATACTTCTATTATAGAATTTGCTAATTTACTAGGCAATACAATCTTTAAATTAGTAGATGTTGGATTTGGCAACATGGAAAAATTAAGTTGATTTACGTCTTCAATACCCAACAATGAAAAGTTTAGTGTAGCAAAATCATAATCATCATGCTTATTATTCATATTAAAGCTACCATTATATGCTCCAATAATATTTAAAGTAGTTGGTGTAGCAGGAAAATCGTAATCGTTTGCATCAGCTGATACCCTTGATCTTGTTGCTACAACAGTTCTCAATCCACCAGCTATAGTATTACTTGTTACGGTCCAATCATCTTGTCCACTTGTGTCAAGATCAGGTTCACCAAGATTATTGGTAAATGTACGATCTTGTAAATCTGTACCATCAAACATTACAACATCTGCTCCATCATGACCAAAATCATCATTAAAGGCCATAGCTAACCATCCAGATTCGGGCCCAATTAAAGTAAGCGTTACTAAATCAGTACTTGTATTTATATCAATTTCTGCACTTAAACTTCCAATAATATTAACTAATCCAGATGAATAAGTTTGGCTAAAACCTAATGTAGAAATAAGACATATAATACTGAATATTTTAATTTTTTTCATAATATTAATTTTTTAGAAGGTTAGAAATATCTCTATTTTTAGTTTGCATTGCGTAATCCATTGGAGAAAAACCCTTATTATCTTTAAAATTTGCATCTGCTCCATAATCTATTAAAAGTTTAGTAATCTCTTTATTATTTAATAGTGTTGCAAAATGTAATGCAGTATTTCCTTTAGTGTCTGACAAATTTGTATTCGCTCCTAAATCTAAAAGCATTTTGGTAATTTCAAAATCGTTTTTAAAAACAGCAGCCATTAATGCCGTTCCGTAAGAGCTGTTTGAATTAATATCATCAACTTTTTTAGCTAAAAGCGATGCTACTTCTATATTACCATTATAACATGCAAGTATTAAAGGTGTAAATCCACTCGTGTTTTTATAATTAATAACTTCAGGATGATTATATAAAATTTCTTGTAAATCTTCTTTGCAACCATTTCTTGCGATGTCAAAAATATTGTTTTGAGATTGCATTTGGTTGCAAACAGATACCAAGTAAATACTTAATAAAAACCTTATTATCATATGTTTATATGAAAAAATATTATTTATTATGTTAATTTTTTAATGGTTTTTCGATAAAACAATTAATACTTTCTTTTAAAGAAGAAAAATAATATTAAAAAAACGGAAAGTAAATGATTGTCGTCAGTCTAAGTCAATTAACTGAATTAGAAAAGATTAATCAAAGTTTAGGAGCATACTTATCAAGACTATGCCCATATTTAAAACTCCTTACTTTGGTTATGGTATTATGCTCTGCATCATAAACAAACATATCAACTGTATCATCCTTTAAATAAATGCAAATTCAAAAATTTTTATTCACAAATTGTCAAACTACTCAAATTTAAATCTGTCTTTGTTAATGTATAAATTGACACATCAGTTAAAATATCATTTTCCTGCTCTGAGTAAAATCATTGCTAAGATGCGATGTCACCTCTTTGTAAAGCCAAGCGTATCTAGCAATCATAGCTGCATCAAGTTTGTCTGTTTTTCCTCTTGCAATTCCTGATGATCTTTTAATAGCCAAAGGATTTTCTTCTACATAATCGATCTCATTTTCTGAGAGATAAACACTAAGATTGGTAGAGTAATGTCCTGTATTCTCAAAACAGAGAAAATAGAGCTCTACTTTTAAGTGCTTTTCTAACCAAGATAATAGTGGTTTATACCCTTTAGCAGTATTTGAAAATACGCGGTGTACGGCGCTGTTGTGAATATGAGCATCGATTGTTAATTTTGATACATCGATACCGATAACATCTACATAATTTTTCATATTTTTAAATGTTATTCCTTCGCAAAGAGGAGTGATTCATAATTGTTGCAATGGCTATAACTTTTAATAGGAAGTGATTCCTGGTATTCCAAATGGTCCTAAAGCAACCGAAGAGAGACAAGAGGACTGATACGTATAAAGGATCTAGAAGTCTAATAAACGTTTTAGTTCTCCTCCTTGTTTCCTAGTAAAAATAATAACTACTTTATTAATAGGCATAAAGTAAATATAAACGTTACCTAAAAGAAAAAGAATGAAGAAAATATTAATTATTCTAATAATCGTTACTCCACGATTTGTCTTTTCACAGGACTGTGATTGTGAATCAACCTTCCAATGGATGAAAGATATTATCGAAAACAATGATGCGGGATTTTCATATATAATTAAAAACAAGGGGAGAAATGCCTTTGATGCTTATAATGAAATGACTTTGGAAAAGGTAAAAACCATTTCGAATGAAAATCTATGCGCTGAAGCATTAGGAGAGTGGTTGGCGTTTTTTAGAACAGGGCATCTTTCCATAAAAAGAACAAACAATACTAATAAACCTGAAAAGACCAACCAAGAAGAAGAGGTTGAACCGTTTAAAGATTGGGAGTCAGTAGAATTCAATATCGATGAATTCAAAGGCTATCTGAAAAGTAAAAAGAACATTGATTATGAAGGAATTTGGAAGGATAACTCCTTTAAAATTGGAATAAAGAAAATCAAGGAAAATTATGTAGGTTTTATTATCGAATCTGAGAATTCACAATGGACAGAAGGACAAGTAAAGTTCAAGATCGACAGTTTCGATAATATGACATACTACAATAATGATCGTTCAGTTAGCCGGATTTATAAAAAGGCAGAATTTATCGGGAATGACTATTTACAGATTTATTCTACATTTCTTGAGAGAGAGAATCACCTTTCAAAAAATGATCCGATCATAGAAGAATATATAAAAACAATAAGGACTAAAACACCTTACTTTAAAACAATAGACGATCAGACAAATTTGCTTAGAATACCTGCTTTTTACGGTGCAAAAACAAAAATATATATCGATAGTGTTATAGCTATGAATAAAGATTTGATACTGAAGACGCCTTATCTAATAATAGACATTCGAAATAATGGCGGAGGGGCAGACAGAAGTTATGCAGAGCTAAAACCAATTCTTTATACCAATCCAACAAGACTTGTAGGGGTAGAGTATTTATCTACAACCTTGAATAATCAACGAATGTTAGACTTTATTAGTGATCCGAGTTATGGATTTACTGATGAAGAAAAGAAATGGGCACAAGAATCTTATGATAAACTTTCGAAAAGAATAGGTGAATTTGTCAACTTAGATTCTGATGATGTTCAGATTACTACTCTTGATACTGTTTACAACTTTCCAAAGAACATAGGAATCATAATTAATGAGAATGTAGGAAGTAGTGGCGAACAATTTTTACTAATGGCCAAACAGAGCAAAAAAGTGAAGCTTTTCGGAACGACAACAATGGGAGTACTGGATATTTCCAACATGTATTTTGTAAAATCACCTTGTGAAAATTTTGAGCTTGGATACAGTTTGTCAAGAAGCATGAGAATCCCCGGTATGACTGTTGATAATATTGGAATTCAACCGGATTATTATATGGATAAAAGTATTCCAAAATATAAGTGGGTTGATTTCGTGATTAAAACTTTGAAGTAATAGGCCTTTAGGTAACAATAAATATGCGTAATGCAGGGCGATTTGATAAATGGGAGTTTTACTGCATTAAACATGCAATGTAGAAGTTGGTTAGTGAAGTGCTTTGTAATCCTGAACTCCACATATTCCGACCTTTAGCCTTCATTATAGCCAACCATTTACCAATGATAAAATTCTTTAGAAAAATCAGACAAAATAGTATTAAGGAAAATAAGGTAACTAATTACCTTAAATATGCTATTGGTGAAATTATACTAGTGGTTATTGGAATTCTGATTGCCTTGCAAATAAACAATTGGAATACTGATAGACAGGTAAAAAATGATAATAAATTGTTTTTAAAAAAAATGTTAACTGACCTAAACCAAAATAAAGCTAGGATGGATGAGTTAGCATATGAGACTAGATATGATGGCAAATATCCTAGTTACCAACATGCAATAAACCAATGTGATACAATATTAAAATTGACCTATAAAGGACTTAAAATTTCAGATATTGAGTTCATTTCAAACTCAAAATTTGATGCTGCAAGTCCACAATTAAATTTACAAAAAAGTACTTATGAAGAACTTTTGAATACAGGAAAACTCTATACAATAGGTTCGGATTCACTAATAAATGCAATTAACAATTATTTCAAACTTTGTGAAAGTGAAGAGATGTATAATATCTCGAATAATGAAAATTACACTCGAGCATATAATTCTATGGACAAAGGGTTAGGAATATTGCTTCAAGATTATCAATTGGAAAAAGCAAATTTTGATATCAACAATTACCCTTGGTTTTTTCATAAAACTTCAGAGGAATACTTAAATATTCGACTGGGTATGTCCAGAATGCTTGAGGTTCAAAAATTAAACCTATTTAAGATGATGCGGATTAAAAAACAATCTGATATACTTATTAGAAGAATTCAAAAAACATTAAAAAAATAACGAAAGCACAACAATGAACTAAGCTATAATCCATTGCTCGTTCTCTTCTACTTTGGAAATTCCGCAGGAATTTCCAACTTGGTGAGTACTTGCAAAGTTAGGTGCTAGACCACGCAACTACTCATAGCCGAGACGTTAGCAGTCATTGAAACAAAAATCTGTAAATAAAATAAATAGGCTAAATCCAAATAATAAATTTAATTAATGAAAAGAATTGAAGAGATAGATGCTTTAAGAGGTTTTGCTTTGTTTGGCATCATAATGACACATATGTTTGAGGGATATTTGGCAAGCTTGACACCACCTCAATATGCTGGATTTAATATTTTATTTCCAATAGATACAGTTTCACAAACTATTATTCAAAGCTTATTTATAGGGAAATTCTATGCTATTTTCTCAATGCTTTTCGGATTAAGTTTCTATTTGATATTAGACCGTAAAAAAAAATCAAGTCCTCTAAAGTTTGCTTGGCGTTTGGTGTTGCTTTTCTTTATTGGATATATACATCATATCCATTATCGTGGAGATTTTTTAACAGTTTACGCGGTCTTTGGTATGACTTTAATTCCATTTAGAAAATTCCCCACAAAACTAATTTTAGTCCTTGGTTTATTCTTAGCTCTTAATGGTCCAAGTGTTTTCATGAAAACTATCTCATTAATTCAGCCGCCTATTCAAGTAACTCTGCCAAACGCATTGAGTCCAAATCCCGTCGAACAAGCAACGAGTTACTATCGGTTGGTACTTAATGGTGAGTATAAAAAGTTACTTGTTTCTAACAGCACCTTCGGTTTTATCAATAAATACAACTATCTAAAATTTAGTGGCAGACTTTGGGTAATTCCAGGCTTATTTCTTTTGGGTCTTTGGGTTGGCCGAAAAAAATTGCACGAGAATATTGATAAAATTCCACTTAAAAAATTAATTATAGTATCCGCTTTTATCGGGATTCCATTAGTGTTAATTAATTTCTATTTCTCAACACCATCCAATTCTGGACTCGTTCGTTATTTTGCTTCAATTGCTAAAGATGCATCTAATATTTTTATCCCACTTCTTTATATTGGATTGGTTCTGCTTCTTTATAAATCAAGAATTACACAAAAATTTGTAATAGAATTAATTCCAGTTGGTAAAATGGGTCTTACAACCTATGTTCTACAATCTGCTTTTGGAATTTTTATCTTCTACGGTTATGGATTAGGCTTATTACTGAAATTATCAGGAACGGCAGCATTGGGACTTGGAATATTATTCTTCCTTGCACAAATAATATTTAGCAAATGGTGGTTTAGTAAATTTAAATTTGGACCACTAGAATGGCTTTGGCGAAGTGGAACAAATAGGAGTTGGCAGTCAATTAAGCTATCAACTTCTAATA
Source organism: Yeosuana sp. (assembly GCA_036525815.1). Taxonomy (GTDB): domain Bacteria; phylum Bacteroidota; class Bacteroidia; order Flavobacteriales; family Flavobacteriaceae; genus Yeosuana. The sequence goes on from DATCZQ010000013.1 coordinate 7,896, forward strand.
CCAACATTCAACCTACCGATTGATAAAAAAACGACGAACCGCTAACGCCGTATATAAAAAATTGCTTGGTTCTCGCCTACTTTGGGAATTCCAACTGAAGTTTTAAATGTGGACATAGTCTTGATAAGTATGATCTAAATTGATATCCATCATTTCATAACTATTGCCTAGCGGTTATATTTAAAGACTTTAAAAAGCTATTAACCAAATATTAAAGTCATGAAAAAAATAATTTTTTTGCTAATTGGAATTTTCGTCTTTGCCTTAGGATGCAACAATGAAATCCTCGACACAGATTCCGCATTGGAAACACTCGACACAGATTCCGCATTGGAAACAGTTGATCTTAAATTGGAAGCAGTTGATCTTGAATACTCTAAAACCAGGATGGTACCTGTAAAAGGTGAAGTTATCATTTCAGTTGATGAATATGATGAGCAAGGCTTAGGAATAAATGGTAAAATGGCCGGTCATCTAACTCATATGGGAAAATTGAATCAAGAGGAAAGCACCTGGGTTACTTTATATCATGATTTTTCTCAGTATCCACCACTTCTCATTCAGGTTAATGATCTTGTTTTTTGCGCCGCCAATGGTGATTTGTTATATGGGAGCTATACCGGTTATATGGATGTAACAACATCAGTAGTTGACGGATTATGCATACTTGAAAACGGTACCGGCAGATTTGAAAATGCAACCGGACAGAGTAATGTCACTGGATATCCCTGGTACGATGAATTAGGTCGTGTTGAAGGAATTCGCTTTATATGTGAAGGAGAAATTTCATATTAGAATAAATTTAGGTTATCGACTAAATTATTCATTCCATTGAAACTTAATCCAGTCAATAAGCTATTGACTGGATTGTTTATTTATGTATTTATGAAAAATCATAAAATTGTAAAAAACTGCATATTTATTAAATATAAACTTATGTCATAACAGAAGTAAGGAGTTTTAAATATGGTAATAGTCTTGATAAGTATGCTCCTAAGTTTTAACAGCAATTACTAAAACAACAAAACTCGACTTCTTAGAAATACAACAGAGGGCTTATTTAGTTTTTAAATAATTAAAGATCCGCTTCTAAAATTTTCTTTGATTCTTCATATTCTTCTTTCGAGATTTTACCATTAGCAAATCGTTTTTTAAGGATCTGCAAAGCGTCGTCTTTTTGTGGTTCTCGTTGTGGTTCTCGAAAAGATGCTTTATAAAAAAACCAAAAAATTACAATCAGCAAAAATAACCCCCCAATCCACCATAGAAAATGCATTCCAAAAAAATGTCCGTCACCGTGGTGCATAATTAAACTAATTTTTAAGTTGTTAAATATTTTTAATAATTACTTATTATTATCTTCATCTTGGTTCATCATTCCCATCCCATTCATTGCTTTCATCATGGCTTGCATACATTCGTAGCTCATCATTCCTTCATTATTCATCATTTGCATCATATTCCCCATCATTTTTTTGTTCTTCATCATGTTACCCATCATATTGTGCATCATCATACTATCTTTCATCATCATATGCATACCACGACCCTTCATCATATTTCCCATAATCATATAATTACCTTGCATCATTTGCATAGCATGTTCATTACTTTGCATTGATTCCATAAATGACATCATTTGGTCATGGTCGCTCGCAATTGCTTCAAATATTTCATTTCTCGTTTCAGAATTATCAAGCAGTTTACTTACCTCTATTTTCTGGGTACAGCTACTTAAAATTATAAACCCTAAAATTAAAAATATCATTATTATTGTTTTCATAATACTTATTTTTAATACTTTATAATTTGAAAATTTTTTTTAAAGCTTCCTTGATCTTTGCTTGTGTTAATTTGCTTACTTTCTAAATTGTAAATTTATTATCTTTCAAAAAATAAGTCATTTATTTAATTTAAAAAATGATATTTATCAATTAGACTGATTTACTGAACATTATAAAAGCCCGAGAACAACAATGGTTTTAAGTAATTGCTTGTCTTCGCCTACTTCTGAAAATTAAATAACCTTATACGAGTTTAACAGATTAAAACTAAGCGAACGCATGGAAGCCGTAAACCAGTACGGCACTTATTTAGACAACTACATTACTAAAGACATTCGCATTAACTGTTATGTCTTAGACAATTTTTTGTTGATTTGGCACTCTCTTATTTCAACAATTTAAACGTGTCTTAAATAGGCTCTAAATTGTCTAATACGCCCCAAATGCACTAGCCATTTGACCCATTGCCATTAGGTAAATCGCACCACAGATAATTGAAACAAGCACAACAATTATCACAATGAATATTATAATTTTTCTTTTCATGTTGTAATAATACAACTAAAAATTAAGCATTTGTGATCTTCAATGGGAGTCGAATCATTTTTCCTTCATATAGAAAATAATTAGTAATGTTATATTTTATAATTAAGAAGGTTAGAAAAAAAATATAAATATTTATTTTAGTTAAGACTATTTATTTAGCATAATAAGCACTACTCCAAAAGAAATATTATTTGATATGATTGAGAAATCAAGTAATTAGTATATTTATAACTTGTTGAAGAAACCAACCCACAACCTTATGATTCCATTCTTTAGAAAAATCCTTTACAATCTTTGGAGATAAATAAAGCTTGAAAGCATTTAAATTTAATACTTATCTTTAATTAAAAAAAATTATGAACACCAAGAAAAAATGGTTATTGGTTTTCAAAATAATATTTCTTTGTATTAATAGCTATATTTTATTCTGGTGCATCGGATTAGGTTTTCTTGGCAATTTTAATGGTAGTGGTTTAATTATATTTCAATATGCAACATTCGTATTTACCATTCCCTTCTTACTTCTATTATATTGGCTTTTGTCAACTAAAAAAACAACATGATAGAAGTTAGAAGTTTTAAATATGGTCATAGTCTTAACAAGTATGCTCCAAATATTTTATCATTAATTGGTTAAGCGGCTTTTTTCAGTAAATCAAAACAAGGACACTTTTTACATCGCTTGTGTTCAGCTTTTTTATATTTTTTACAACATTTAGATTTTACTTTACCTAGTACTTTTGGTCCACTGGTCTCAAGATCTTTTAAACGCGCTTTTTCAATCTTTTTACGCCTCTTTTTTTTACCCATTGTTAAAGTTATTACTAATAAAGTAAAATTAATTATTTTTATTTAATCTAAATAAATTTTAACATATTAGCTAATATCATCATTCTATTTTTAAAAATATTACCAAAAACAACATCAAAAAATATATGGTTAGTTGATTGAACATTTTTGTGGTTATACCTAATTAGAACTTATTTAACGTATGAAAGGTGTAAACCAATACGACACTTTTTTAGACAACCTCAACAAAAAAAAGCTTATTTTGAAGCTGCTTTAAACCAGCCAATTATGAAGAAACTACTAATACTATTTCTTGTTATTCCAATTATTGTATTTGGACAAGAGAAAAAATTGATTGATTTTAATGATATAACGGAAGTTAATGGAATTTTCATTTTCAAGATAAATGAAAATTTGGTTACTGGCAAGGTCAATGAATATTATTAAAATGGAAAATTAAAGCAGGAAACAACATTGAAGGATGGTAAACCAGAAGGTATTGTGAAAGCGTGGTATGAGAATGGACAGTTAAAAACAGAAGGAGTAATTAAGGAGGGTAAACCTGATGGACTAGTTAAAGAGTGGCATGAAAATGGAAAGTTAGAAGAGGAAACAACATTTAAGGATGGTAAACAAGAGGGTATTGGGAAAAAGTGGCATGAGAATAATAGTTTTTGGACTTTGCACTTGCCATAACATTTCAAAGGAAAAAAATTAGTATTTAATACTTAAATTTGAATGCCTTTATATTTAATAATCAATATATAATAAGATTATGACTGAATTACAAAATTACTCCGAAATTTCTTCACTCTGGCTCGAATATAAAAATGGGTTAAAGTATTATATATTTAAAAAGGTTAAAAATGAAGAGGTCGCTAACGATTTATCTCACGAAGTTTTAATGAAGGTTTACAATTCTTGTTGCTCTTCTGTTAAAATTAAGAATGTGAGGTCATGGATATTTCAGATTGCTCATAATACCACTATTGATTATTTAATAAAACAAAATAAGTTCACTAACAATGTTCCTGAAAATTATGATAATGATGATTATAATATTTTTCAAGAGGCAAATGAAATTGTAAAACCACTCATGCAATTATTGCCTGAGAAGTATGCAATCCCATTACAACTTTCAGATATTGAAGAGTTTAAACAAAAAGAAGTTGCTGAAAAGTTAAATTTGAGTTTAACAGCTACAAAAAGTAGAATACAAAGAGCTAGAAACCTTTTAAAAGATAAAATTGTTGAATGTGCAAATCTAGAAAGGGATGAAAAAGGAAATCTAATTTCTTTAGAAATAAGTAGCGATTGTAAATCAATCCAAAAATCTTTAAGAAAAAAAGATCAATAAATATTGCGTCTTTTTTGAGTTAATTTAGTCTTGGTAGTGATTTTTAATTTATTAATTTAAAACACACACCATGAAAAACAAGAGAAATTCAAGAAGCACAAGCACATTAGCAACAACTCAAAGAAGCATTATAGGCTTCTTAAATAAAAGCAGATGTAGTGGAACTAGAAGCAGATTTGATTTTAATCGAAAACTTTGTTAACAGATAAGGTTAATATTAAGAGCCTTCTAATTAGAGGGCTCTTATTGTCTTAGAATTTTAGAAATTTTCCGCTAAAGAAAAGCACTTTAGTTTTATTTCCTGGTTTGAAGCAAACTTTAAAAGTTCTTCATTAAATTGGTTCGACAAAACAATATTAGGGGCCGCAAAATAGAAAAAAGTTGAACAGAAATGTTGGGCTTTTTTTTGTGGACATTTCAACTTCATAATTTTAAGATATTTGAACTTTTGTTTTTTTTTAATATCTTTAAAAAATGCTTCTCTTTTATTTTATCACCTAAGACAGGCATTGCAAGTCCCAATTCATTTTTTAAAAGTCCTAAAAATAAGTATTAGAGTGATTAAATACTTATTTTTAGGCTCGGTATTGTGCCAATATAATTATTAATTAAAACCAACCAAAATGAAAAAACTAGTATTATTTACACTGGCGATTCTTATGAGCGCCTCAATTTATTCTCAAAGAAATGACAAAAGCGATTATTGGAATACTTGGGAATATACACCTAAAGAAGGTATGCATGAAGATTTTGAAAAGGCTGCAGCAAAAAAAACAGCTATGTTTAACAAAACCTCTGAAACAGCTATTTTAACTTACAGGATTATAACTGGGCCTAATTCGGGCACCTATGTGCGTGTAGAGTCAAATAAATCCCCATCTGATTATGATTTGGACCGAACTGCTGAAGGGAAATATTGGAATCAAAATGTGTCTAACTTTGTTGCTAAAACAAGTGGTCAGGTTAGATGGCAGAGATTAAATGATGGGACTCTTAATTATAATCCAGAAAACAAGACCCCTGCCAAATACGTTGAGAGAACAACATTTAATGTAAAGGCTGACGGGGTCATGCATTTTCGCAGGTTTATGTCTAGATTGGCAAAGGTGATAGAAAAACGAGAAGGAACCACCACTAGAATTTTGTTTAGAGTGGTAAGTGGTGGAAACAGAAATCAGTTTGTTTTAGCATCAACGTTTGATACTTTTAAGAGTGAACCTTGGCCAGAACAAGACAATACTTTTAGAGAAGATTATAATAAAATGTTCGGATGGGGGTCTATCGAAGAAGATAGTAAAAATTTTGATGCTTCATTAGAGTATTGGGGTGAGCAAGTTGAAACAATGCAATTTGTACCAGAAATGTCTACAAAAAGTTCTAATTAGTAGTATTTAGTATTGAAATAGCAAAAAAAGTTCAATAGAAAAATTAGGCTTTTTTTATGCAATAACTATTCACTTCAGTTTTGTTATATGCATTTAAGTAATGAAAATAATTTAGGAAAGTTACTTTAAAGTTATATAGAATAAAATAAGAATGTATAGTTTCAATGGGAAGTGATGATTTTCAAAAAACTAAGGCGAGTATATTACTCGCCTTAGTTCATTAAAATTTAAAATATCTACGAGTTAATCGTCTAACAGGTTAACATATTCTTTTATTTTATTTCTAAGGGCTTCTGCTAATGCATTATTTCCATCAGGATCTTCAGGGCTAATTTCAATTGTACCATCCTGATTTCCATCGGTAGCTAAAGTCAAGTCTACCCCATTAACACTATCTAAAATTTGACCTAAATCAAAATCAATAACAATGCCTTGCGCATTTTGAGTAACAGAAATATCAAATTGGGCATCCTCAAAATCGACTTCTACTTCATCATCAAAATTATGCCAGAAAATAAATGGAGTGGTACCGTTAATGGTACCTTGAATAAGGATTGATTTATCAAACAAATCACTTGAAGGGTCAGTACTTACATCAAATTTAAATTCCAGCTCATCATAATTTCCTACAGGAACAGTAACATTTATGAAACTAATTTGACCAGACATTAAGTCTAGTTCAAATGGTCCCATTAGTTCAATTTCATCTTCATAGTCATAGAAGCCGTCATCATCCCATAGCTCATTTTGGTCGTCTTGATAATTTTCATCTTCAAGGTCTATTTCTAGCTCAAATTTACTTATGTTCATTTGGAATTTGTCAATAACTATATCTCCAACCATTCCTTTAGCACTTGAACTTTTATTTGTCAATTTGGTAAAAGAACTTTTTGCACTAATGTTAAGTATTCCAACACTGGAATCCGTTTCATCATTTGAACAACTGGATCCTAATATTAAAGTTAAACTCAATACAAATAAGATACTTCTTTTTAAATTCATTTTGTTTTTCATAATTGATTTGGGTTTATATTATAAATATATAACAGTTAAGGATTAAAATATCCTACCCAAAAAACGAGAGTTATTTTTATTTATTATGACTTAATCTTAAAAGTGTGGATTTAAGAGGAGATTAAATATATAACTAACAAAAAGTTTTTTCTTGTTTTTAAATGCAAGCTGCTTTATAAATTGAAAAGTTAAAAAGATAATCGTTGACTTTCCTTTATCATCCATATTTTTTCAGCTGGACAATTATTTAAGTATTTTATCTAATAAACGAATTAGTTATAGTTCAATATATTTATATTCGTATCACCATAACATAAGTAGGTTAAGTTCATGGTAGATTTGGGGCAAAAAAGGTGAACATCTGTTCACCTTTTTTATTGTAGAAAGCATTCATAATTATTCATCAAGGAGCGTGTTTATAGCGTTTAGGAAATACTTAGAAAAGAGTTAGGTTTGATGTGTATGGGTTAAAAGGGTATTGTTGACTTTAGTCAAGAATGATTGCATAAAAAAACCAAAACATAATTAGATTAAGTTTTGGTAGATTTGGGGAAAATTACAAATTAGATTAAGTTATGGTAGATTTGGGTCGTATAATTTGTTGAGACGAATATATGAATATAGTTTTAATTTACAGACAAAATACAAATATTATCGATAAAATACATAAAAATTTAACAAATCATTCTTAAAAGTATATTTATGGTTGCGTTTTAAATGAAAGGAAATCACTCACTAACTCATGAAACTTCAATATTTCGATACTTATGAGAAATCAAGAGGTTTTTGTTTTTTAAACATTTATTTTTGTATTTCATATAAAACAACTAGTATTATTTGTTTTATAATTTCATATATTGGCATCGACCGACCTTACAACAGACCATAATACTTTCTCTTAAGCCATGATCGTTTTAGTAAACGCATTAAAATAAAAATGCAAAGGGTTTATTTGTTTTAATTTCTCTTCTTATAGAAGAAGAAAGGTTTAGAATCTAAAGGACACTTTAAATAACAAGAAAATGACTCAAAACAAACGACTTAAAATAGGAGAAGGTAAGATTAGTGGGTATCTATCAATTTTTTTAGCAATAATATGTTTCGCTTCGACAATTTGTGCCTACTTTCCTGAATATTTAACAACTGCTGACTTTCGGGAACTATATAAACCCGATTATATTAAGTGGGCCTTTTTAATAATTCTTGCTTTGTCTTTTGGATTTGCCTTAACAAGTTTCATTTTAAGTAAAAAAACAAAACTTGGATTTTTCGCTATTTTAATAATTGCAGGGGCAATTTTCCTTGCCACAGGTTTACCCGAATATCAAGAAATAGACTCTAAATCATTTACAATAGGAATGGATTGGTTGTTATTGGACATACTTATTTCTGCCGTTATATTTATTCCTATGGAATTATTTTTACCAAAAAGGCTTGAACAAACGAAATTTCATGCAGAATGGAGAACAGATTTAGTTTATTTTATTATTAGTCATTTACTTATACAAATTACAGGAGTTGTAATTCAATTACCAGCTGTTGCACTATTTTCGGGTATTGGATTAACTGGTTTTCAAACATGGGTCCAGGGTATTTGGTTCCTTCCTCAGTTATTTCTTGCTTTATTTGTGTCTGATTTATTTCAGTGGACCGGACATTACTTTTTTCATAAAATTCCTTATTTATGGCGTTTTCATTCAGTTCATCATTCAACAAAGGACATCGATTGGTTAGCTGGCTCCAGAACTCATTTTGTAGATTTGATTACCGTTCGTGCAGTGTCCTTTTTGCCTTTATATGTTTTTGGGTTTAGCACTTCAGTTTTTACCACCTATATTGTAATTGTTTCAATTCAAGCTGTATTGGCTCACGCTAATACACGTATTAATTTTGGTTTTCTTCGTTATGTGTTTGTAACGCCACAATATCATCATTGGCACCATTCAGATGACCCGAAGGCATATGATAAAAATTTTGCCATTCACTTCCCATTTATTGATATGATATTTAACACCTATTATCCGATGGGAAAAACGTGGCCTGAAACCACAGGACTTGGTGAAGTGAAATTTCCAAAGGGTTTTATTCGTCAATTTGTATTTCCATTTACAAAAAATCCAGCAGACGATAATGCAATTAAAAATATAAGTGAACGCTAACTAATATAATAAACATGCCATATGGATTCTATCAATAAAGATTTGTATTCTGGACTCTTTAAATTATCATTACTTCTTGTTGTAATATTTTCAATTGCTTCATGTGATTTAGATGATACTGTTGATGACATGCCTAAATTCGCCGAACTTGAGGTATATGTTTCTGGCACTTTATCTGGTAATCCCAGAAGTGGTCTTAAAATCGCCATATACGATACAGAAGAAGATGCATTAAATGAAGTTAATGCTGTAACTTTTCCCCAAAGCACCAACAGTGATGGAATTGCTTTTTTTGGAAATCTAGAACCCGGATTTCGTTATTGGGTCAGAGTAGATACAACATTAATTAATAACATTAATCGCAGTCAGGTACTCTCTGCTGGATTTAATGAAATGAGCATGACTATTCTTTAATCATTTAAAAAGTCATTGCTGTTCGACAAAATAATATTATGGGGAGCTTAACTAAAGAAAACCACTTAAGACATTAGCTGGCTTTTTTTATTTTTATAAATCGTAGGTTTTTTGTATTTTTATAAAAAGACAATTTTTTAGTTATGTATAAAATATTGATTATTGCAATCTTGGTTTTATTTACTTCTTGCGGCACCTTAGAAAAAACAGTCAATGATTCTAATAGCTCTGAAAACAAACATATATTGCCACCTAACACCGCATCAAATAAGTATTCAAAAATGCGACAAGAGAATTAGAAGATTATAACGTTTTTGTTTTATTTACTATTTCTAAGGAAAGCAAGAGATATCAATCGGTCTTGTGCTTTTAGTTTTCTATCATTTTTTATGTTTTTTAATTAATTACTTAAAATCAAAGTATCAGTGAGAATTACCACTGAAAACCACGCTATTATTGCGTTTACAAGGTCAAGAAGCTTGATTTGGTATTTAATTTCGAATTTAATAATTAAGATCATTCAAAGGAAATATCAGAATTAGTTGGCATCTCTTAAAATATATTATATCTTTAAAAAAGATAAAGTTTAACTAAACCAAAAACTTATAAAAAATGGAAGGATATTGTGTAAAATGTAAAGACAAAAAAGAAATCAAAGATGCTGCAGAAGTAACTATGAAAAATGGCAGAAAAGCAATGAAGGGTAAATGCCCAACTTGCGGAACAGGAATGTTTAGAATTCTTGGAAAAGCCTAAGTCCTTATCAAACAACAAAAAGATTCAAATCTTTACAAAAAAAGCTATTTAATTCCTTAAATAGCTTTTTTATTGTGGTTAATCTGATTTTAAATAAATGATGGATTAGTCGTCTAATGCTGTTTTTAGTCCTGCAATCAATTGATTAACATCTTCCTTACTGGTGTAATGTAAAAAGGAAATTCTCAATACCCCTGGTTGTCTAGGGATATCCATATCCATAAGCGGGCGGACGGCATAAAAATGTCCCATACCCAACATCAATTTGTGCTCGGTCAGAATAGTATAAACCTTTTTTAAATCTTTGCTTTTTGGAATAATGGAAACAATTGGAGCCCTCGCCTCTGAAGTATTTGGGCCAATTATTTGAAGGTCATTTCGAGATCTTAAAAAGTCAAATAGGGTCTCTAGTAATTCTTTTTCGTGTTCATGAAATAATCTGCTGAGAGCTCTGTTTCTTTGAGCAGGAGGCACGTTCTTGTCAAAATGATGCTCATAAATAGCATCAAAATAATCAATGATTCCACTGGCAGCTGCAATTTGAGCATGATCTGGACCCGCTGGTGTTAACATACTTCTTGTCATACCTTCTTTAAAAAAGTGAGATTGATTTTCCATTTTTACTATCAAACTATTCTTTACATACATCAATCCCAAATGAGGACCAAAGGTTTTATATAAGGAGAAAAGGTATATATCCGATTCCAAGTCTTTTATGTCTGGAAAACCATGTGGCGCGTAGCCTACCCCATCTACAACAGACAGCGCTCCATGCTTATGAGCTATCTGGCAGATTTCTTTAACCGGATTTACGTAACCAATAATATTTGAACAATGGGGAAAAGCGACCATCTTAGTCCGTTCGGAAAATAAGCCATCTAATTCAACTAAATCCAACAATCCTGTTTCAGAATTTACATGCCATTCCAATATTTTAATGCCTTGACTGGCCAACTTTCTCCATGCGCCCGCATTGGCTTCATGGTCCTGGCAGGAAACAATAATTTCATCGCCGTCTTTCCACATGGGGCGCATGGCATTTGCTAACACATAAATATTTTGGGTTGTTGATGGCCCAAAATGAATTTCTGAATCTTCAACATTCAAGTAATCAGCAAAACGTTTATAAGAAGCCTCCATTAATTCTCCTGCTAACATGGAGGCTGGATAAGGATAGTTTACTTGCACCTTGTTTTTCATGTAAAAGTTGGTCAATCTATCAATAAATTGAATGCAAGGATACGATCCACCGGCATTTTCAAAAAATGCCCAGCCATTTAAAGAAGGTTCTGAAAATGCCGGAAATTGCGCGCGTACAAATTTTAAATCAAGTTTCATATCTAAATAAATGATTTTCTAAAGGTTTGTAAAATACAATATAATATAGGGTATTTCATTGACAAATTTGGGATATAATTATTATCTTACTTATGTAATTTTTTAATCTACATAAATGTCATTATTGTTTTTGAACGCCGCCGTAATCATTCTCATATCGATGAGCTTGTTATGGGTTTTAAGTATTTATATAAAAAATGTGAGCATTGTTGATATATTTTGGGGGCTGGGATTTGTAATTGTTAATGGGGTTTATTTTCTTCTATCGGAAGGGTATTATGTTAGAAATTTAATATTACTTTTTTTAGTAGGTATATGGGGACTGAGACTGTCAATATATCTGGCCTATCGGAATATAGGAAAAGGAGAGGATTTTAGGTATCAAGAGTTTAGAAAGCATTATGGTGTCAAGAGGTATTGGTGGATTAGTTTTTTTCAGGTCTTTTTATTACAAGGAGCATTAATTCTACTGGTTTCTTTACCTTTATTAGGGTCTAATTTTTACACTGATGCTAACGAGTTAATTTGGCTGGATTATGGGGCTATTCTAATATGGATTATAGGTTTTATCTTTGAATCATTTGGTGATTTTCAGTTAACTAAATTTAAAAACAACCCAAATAATAAAGGAAAGGTTTTAGACACAGGGCTTTGGAAATATACCAGACACCCAAATTACTTTGGCGACACTTTAGTGTGGTGGTCATATGCCTTATTTTGTATGGCCTCTGGCACTTATTGGCCAGTCGTAGGTTCGGCATTAATGACTTTTTTAATTATTAAAGTTTCAGGGGTAGCTCTTTTAGAAGTGTCCTTAAAAAACAAAAAACCCGATTATATAGAATATGTTAGAAAGACAAATTCATTTTTCCCGTGGTTTCCAAAAAAGTAACTAATGTTAAGCTATCTTAAAAGTAATATCTGGTTCATACTCTTTATTTTATGGGGATTACCACTGACGCATTACAGAAGTAAATTCAGAAAAATCGTGTATCAAACAGATCGCTGGACCATTAATATAAAACCTCTATTTATTAAGGAAATTAAAGCCTTATTTAGCAATATGTATCCAAATGATTTGAACTATAAAAAATTCAGAAATTTCTATCTTTTTTATTTAGCAATCTATTTGATATTATTTCTTTTGTATTTAAAGTTTAGTAATAATCAGGATCTCTAATAAAGCGAAAAAGGTGAATATATATGCCTAAATTTAAAATTTTACGCTTATCAAAAGGGACGCTTTACTAATGAAAACAATTTTAGATAATCCCATTTGGTATGCGCTTAATACCCGAGATGCTGAGAATAATATTGGTTCATATAACTTTGCTTTTTTTGATGCTGATGTAGCCCCATTTATCGGGATGGCTTCTTGGGATCAAAAAAGTCAGAAGGAATTAATTAATAACGTGGATGCCGGTCGGAATTGGTTTTTATTAATTGGGAAGAAAGTTCAATTTATTGAAAATTTGGAAGTGGTTTTAACATTGCCGCTCTATCAATTCACATGTACCAGCCTTAAACAGGCGCCACAAACCAAAAGACCATTGGGAATAGTGAAGTTAGATAAAAGGCATGTTGAAGAAATGATTATGCTTACTAAACTTACTAAGCCTGGTCCATTTACAAAACGCACTATTGAGTTTGGAGGTTATTATGGGATGTTTGAAGATGGTAAATTGGTGGCTATGGGTGGAGAGCGACTACATGTTGAAGGCTATACAGAAATTAGCGCCATATGTACGCACCCGGATTATCAGGGACTGGGTTATGCGGCAAAAATGACGCATCATTTGGCCTCGTTAGTACTTAATAATGGTTTAACACCTTTTTTACATGCACGCATAGACAATGTTAAAGCAATCGCATTGTATGAGCGATTAGGTTTTCAAATAAGAAAGGAAATACAGTTTTATATACTTAAAAGACGATTCATTTAACAACTATTTTTTTTCTGCTAAAAAAACATAAAACTGATAGGGTTTAAAATAAAGAAACTCATGGTCTTTACCAATTAAAGTATAACACTCATCATATAAATTAATAAGCTTAGTTACCTCATTTCTTATAGAATGAAATGCATAAAAGCTTAGATTTTGAGGTTCAGGACTATAATTGAATAAGCAAAAGGCCTGTTTTTCTTTTAAAATTCTTTTAAAACCTACTATGGATCTGTTTTGAGATTCAAGCCACTCTACATTATTACTATCATTAAAGACCGTATGATTTTTTCTTATTTTTAATAAGGTTTGTAACCCTTTAAAAATGCGGTTTTCTACTGTGCCATTTACCTCTACTTTGGCATTTTTTTTCCAATCTATCTTCGGACGGTGCATCCAACGGTTATCATAACTTTTTCCAGGGTCTTCCAAATAGGAGTAGTCGTTGGTATAACCCAATTCATCCCCATAAAAGATCATTGGAATACCACCAAGAAAAATACTATTCGCCTGCATGAGTAATATCTTATCTATTGAGCTTTGAATAGCCTCTGTATCATTTTTGTTTATTGCTTTTTCTAGTCCGCATAAAGAAGCTAATGTGCCTGAAATTCTCGCATCATTAGTTTTTGGATTCACCCCAAATAAATCGCCAGATGAAGGACTTGAAACTAAACGTCCTCCCAGATAGTTTTTAAGATATTCTCTGTGTAGATAAGGATTGTATCCAACTTCTTCAATGTAATGATCTTCAAAACCTAAACCAATATCATCATGACAGCGCGTATAATTTATCCAGGTAGTACCCTTTGGTTTTTTAAGAATGGTATATTGATTGGCCAGCATATTTCGGGTATCAGTGGTTGCCAAGGCATCCCATTGAAGCGCCATTTGTGTGGCGTTATAAGCTAAGTCACATTCGTGATTGGTAAAGTAGCCTTTTCCAAAGTATTCTAAAATTTGTTTTGGGGCTACGATAGCTTCACCCAATATAGCCATTCCTGGAGTGGCAATTTCAACTGCTACTTTTATGAACTGCAAAATGGTGTGAGCTTCCGGCAGGTTTTGGCAAGTGGTTCCCATTTGTTTCCAAATAAAAGCAGGCGCATCAATTCTTAAAATGTCAACTCCTAAATTGGCATAAAAGAAAATAGTATCCAGCATGGCTTTTAATACCTGTGGGTTTGTAAAATTTAAATCCCACTGATAATTATGGAAAACAGACATGACCCATTTATTCATTTTTTCATCATATGAAAAACTACCCGGAGAACTTTCGGGAAAAACATCAGGCATGGTTATTTCCATTTGATCTGGAATACTCCGGTCATCATAGGTATAATAAAAGTCTTGATAATAGGTGTCACCCTGGCGTGCTTTATTGGCCCATTCATGTTGGTTGGAGGTGTGATTGAGAACAATATCAATCATCATGTACATTTCTTTTTCTTGTAGAGATTGTTGAAGGTTTTTTAAATCGTCTATGGAACCAAAACGTTTATCAATAACACGATAGTTTGAAACGGCATAGCCACCATCACTAGCGCCTTCAGGACTTTCAAAAAGAGGCATTAAGTGCACCAAATTAACACCAAGTTCTTGTAAATAATCAAGTTTTTCAGGCATAGCATTTAAGCTTCCTGCGAATCGATCAACATAAAGACTCATCCCAACAAGAGCGCTGTTTAAAAACCAGGTGTCTTCATTTTTTTTTTGGTCATCACGTTTTAAAAATGGCGGTTGTCGTTCGGTGTAGGCTTTAACAATCAATTCAAGCATTTGATAAAAAACGCTATCAAAATCTTCTCTTTTTGAATAAAGTTGAGCGAATAGGTAATGCAGCAATTGTGCATTACCAATGAGTCTATCTATAAAGGCTTGATGTTTTAAACCTTTAATGGTATTTTTTGCACAAACCGCATGTATTATTGAGAATAAAGCGTTGCTATCCATAATTAATCAAAAACTTTTATTAGTTCACAAATCTAATATACTTACATTATATTATGATACTATTGCCATAAGTTAATTTAAAATAATTTGATAAATAGGTACTTAAAGCAATAATATAATAACTTAATCATATACAGTTTAAAACTTTTTGGAAGATATCGAACAAATTTTTTGAATCAAAGTATAATAAAGTTAACAGAATAGAAAACTTATAATTATTGAACCTAAATTTGTTTGAAATTTTATCGTTTACACATGATCTGACTCTGTCTCATATAAATGAGAATAAACGAATCATTTAGATTTGACAAAATACACTTAAATTAAACAACAGTTTTACATTGTGATAATAAAGCAATATTTTCGTTTAACTTCTGGTATATAACTATGTTGCATTTCAGGATAAATAGAGAATAAATAGATAGACAGATAATCAGGTTATGATAAGAATTAAAACAATATTTCTTTTTTGGATTTTGCTAGCTCTTTTTAATTGCAATAAAAAAGAATCAAAAGTTTTAGAACCTAAAGCAAGTGAGGTCTTTGCCCTTTGGGTTGATGAAACCTCAACCTATCTTCCGATTACAAAGGAATGGACAAACCGGGTTGAAGTAGCCGATATCAATGGTGATAATATGATAGACTTACTTTTTGCGAATGGAGGAAATTATTCCAAACCAGGTCTTTTAGAATCAAGTAGAATTTTTATCAACAAAGGGGCTAATATGAAATTTGAAGAAATCACTACTCAAGTATTTGCAGACAGCAAATTTCTTTCGAGGGTTATTAAAGTTCGTGATATTAATAAGGATTCCATTCCCGATATTATTGTTGGAACAACCTACCAAACACAAAGTCAACTTTATATCGGACTTGGAAATGGAAAATTTAAAAATGTGACTTCAACACATTTGCCACAGATAATGGCCAGTGTTGGTGATTTAGAATTAGGAGATGTGGATAACGATGGTGATCTGGATATGGTTCTATCCGATTGGGGTGAAGGGTCTAACATGAATAATTCAGGAGGAAGAACGATGCTTTGGTTAAATGATGGGAAAGGCAAATTTATTGATGTAACAAATACTCAAATGCCAGAGCTATTGATCCAATTTTCATGGGATTTGGAATTTATAGATTATGATAACGATTTTGACTTAGATATTGCCATATCATGCAAAAGATGTCCCACTAGCAGAATTTTTGAGAATGATGGGAAAGGATCCTTTGTTGATAAAAGACTTTTGCCAGCCTATACAAATAACTATGAACTTGAACCCATGGATGTGAATGGTGATGGTTATTTAGATTTGGTAACGACAAATGACGGCGAAATAGTTCATGGAGAAAGTTCTTCGAGAAGAGAGCACATTTTCATAAATAAAGAAGGAAAGAAATATATTGATGCAACAGACCAACTTTGGACTGATGAAGATAATATAGGAATGGATGATAATAATGTTGTATTTCTGGACTACGATTCAGACGGAGACCCTGATTTTATACTTAGTTCTTTAACTGGAGAAGATAGGTTATTAGAGAATGATGGAAACGGTAAATTTAAACTCCTTCAACCGGTACTTAAGGGAAATCCAACACCTCTTACACTTTCAATTGTATTAGGAGATATAAATAACGACAAGAAATTGGATATCATAATGGCACAGGGAGAAGGGAGTGAAGGTATCGAAGAACGAATTTTTATAGCTAATAATTTAAAACAGGATTCGGCATTACCTATTATTTCACAGTTTCAAATTACTGAAAACAAGGAAAATGGAATCAACATAGTGAAGGCAAGAATTCATGATAACAAAAGCCCCAATATGCCTCAAGATTGGAGTTCGGTAAATGTAGAGATTGATGGAAATTCAAGTCCCATTGCAATGACTTGGTACGGAGAAAACCTGTGGGTAGCAAGCTTCTCTAATGTCCTAAATGGACATATTAATATATGTGCCACAGACAATGCTGGAAATAAAAAATGCTTGCAAATAAAGTAACCATTATTAAAACTATGGCTTTTCTTCTTGTGCGAAAACTGATTTGGCTTCAATGACTTCTTTAAACTTAAATGCTGATATTAGTCCTGCATCTGGATAGTTTTGAGATAAGTTTGAAATTTCTTCAGGCGTAACTTTAGTGTTCAAGACATATACCCTTAATTTATTGAACTTTGCTAGAAGGTTTCTCAGGGATTCATTGTCGATTTTGGTTTCATTCAAATTAGCAGACTCAAGATGTTCAGATTTAATAAGTAAAGGAACCATGCTGCTGGAAAGTTGATTTTTGCTGACATCTATGCGGGTCAGATATTTCATTTCATTTATATCCTTAATTAAATTATCTGATAAATTACAGTTGGATAATTTAAGAAACGTGATCTGGTTGGATATCTTATTTAGCAACTCAATTTGTTCTTTACTAATTGAATCCCCTTTAAACGCCAAATCCAGTAAAAAGTTCCTTTCCCCTAAATAATTAACTCTAAATTCAGAACTACGCAATTGAGCAATTAACCCTGCATCAAGACTGTCAACTTTCACTTTCTCATAAAAAGGTTTAGGGCTAAAATCCATGTTATAATCTCGATTGATAAGAGCAATAAGTTCCTTACTCATATTTTCAGAGTTAAATGTAGTTAAGCTATCGGCTCCATTTTCTATCCAATATCTGAGAATCTGTATATCTGTATAGCCAAACCCTGGTCCTCTTGGAGGCATCATTTTTTCGTGATTCACGGGTAAACTAACTCTTTTGAATAATTCACTATCATAAGGGTTTCCAGCCAAAATAGGTTTGTTATGATCTGCATCTGTAAATAGGCTACTATAATTTTCAAGGGCTAACCCACCTTTACTATTATTTGCACTATGACAGGCAACACATTTATTATTAAGAAGTGGTTGAATAATATCCGCATAAATCTGAAGTGAGTCAGGATTTATACCATTTATGCTATAGAGCCGTGTATTTTCATTACTTTTTAATAGTTCAGGACCATATTTAACCAAATAAGTAGGGCCATGAGTTAGGTTACCCCCAAAATGGCCGGTTAAGGCGGTCAATATTATGGCAATAGTGGATATGACCAGTTTAAACTTGTTTTTGTCTGCTGGTGCTTTGATTTGATAAATGATTACAAGTAGCATGACCACCAATGTGGCGATACCTAATTGCTTATGGTCATTTAGGGGTTCAATACCATAATCATCACTGAAGGATAACAACCACCCGGTCAATGCTGCAACTAGACCAGCTAATAAGCCAATACTATAAGTTACTATAATAATTTTCCGGGAAGGAATAAGGTATCGATAACCTAATTGCAATAATACTTCGAAAAAATAACCTAGAATAAATATGCCTATTGGCAAATGAACCATCAAAGGATGAAAACGACCAATAAAAAGTTCCCAATCCATTAGCTCAAAATATCTTTAACTACATTACCATGAACATCCGTTAAGCGGAATCTGCGCCCCTGATATTTGTAGGTCAATTTTTCATGATTCAATCCCAGCAGATGCAAAATAGTAGCATTGAGGTCGTGAACATGCACTTTGTTTTCAGTGATATGATATCCAAAGTCATCAGTCGCTCCATAGGTCAGCCCTTTCTTTACACCTGCGCCAGCCATCAACATGGTATAGGCATCTGGATGATGATCTCTACCAAAACTATCCTTAGTAAGCTGACCTTGTGAAAAGCTGGTTCTACCAAACTCACCGCCCCAAATAACCAAAGTGTCTTCGAGCATACCGCGTTGTTTAAGGTCCATAATTAAGGCAGCTGAAGCCTGATCTACTTCTTTGCATTTTTTTGGAATTTGTTTGGGTAAATTGCTGTGATGATCCCAGCCTCCGTGATACAACTGAATAAATCGCACTCCGCGATCTGCTAATCTTCTTGCCAATAAGCAGTTACTGGCAAAGGTGCCTGGTTTCTTGCTGTCTTCGCCATATAATTCATAAATATGTTCTGGTTCACCTTCTGTATTCATCACTTCTGGCACAGAAGTTTGCATGCGAAAGGCCATTTCATATTGAGACATTTTAGCTTTGATGCTTGGATCTCCCCAAGTATTGAAATTTTGATCTTGCAATTTTTGAAGATGATCTAATTGTTCCCTTCTAATCTCCCCTGTTACACCAGGAGGATTATTTAAAAACAACACGGGGCTTTTACCACTTCTAAATTGAACCCCTTGATATTCTGCAGGTAGAAAGCCACTTGAAAGTAGTCTTGAAGAGCCTCCTTCATTACCTTTTGTCATTAAGGCTATATAGCTGGGTAGGTTGTCATTCTCAGATCCCAATCCATAACTAATCCAGGAACCCATAGTAGGCCTACCAGGAATCTCAGAACCTGTATGTGTAAACATTTGAGCAGGTTCATGTTGTACAGATTCAGTGTACATTGAGTTAATCATACACAATTCGTCTGCTATCTGTCCCATATGCGGCATCAGGTCACTCATCCACATCCCACTTTCACCTCGTTGACTAAAATTGTATAGAGGCCTTACAATGGGCTTGCTAGCTTGCGCAGCTGCTGTAGCAGTTACCCTTCCGCCCATAACGCTATCAGGCAACTCAATACCATGCATTTTGGTTAGTATAGGTTTGTAATCAAACAAATCCAGTTGAGAAGGTGCCCCAATCATATTAAGAAAAATGACTCTTTTTGCTTTTGGTGCAAAATGAGGTCCTGTTGCAGAACCAAAGGTAGCGCCGAATGTACTTAAAGGATTAATAAGTGACGACAAAGAGATAGCTCCAAGTCCAAGAGTTGCTTTGCTGAGAAAATCTTTGCGACTTATTGGCTTATGATGATTTTTATGATGATGATTGTCCATATTATCTTTTCATATAAGATTCGTCAAAATTGAAAATTGTACTAACTACCAAGGTCATTGCAGCCGTCTTTTCTTTAGAAAGTTGCGGATCAAAAGGTTGCTTACCGACTGATAAAATAGAATCAATCTTCGTTGGAGCTTCCTTAAACTGTTGAAGTGACTTTAGATAATGCTTATTTAAGATGTCTATTTGTTTATTATTTGGTTTTAAACCCGTTGACCGTCTGAATGCCAGTTCAATTTGTTGGTTCACATTATCTGGAAATTCCTTTTGAACTTTTTCTGATAGTACCCTTGATGCTTCTACAAACTGAGGATCATTCAAAAGCGTAAGTGCCTGTAAAGGTGTACTTGTTACACTGCGTCGTATTGTACAGATCTCCCTTGAGGTAGCATCAAAATTTATCATTGACGGGTTGGGTGCAAACCGTCTTGAAAAGGTGTAGAGACTACGGCGGTATAAATTCTTTCCTTTGTCGGGGACATATTTAGATAGTTTTTTGGAAGCCGTGCCTACTTCGGCCCAAAGGCCCTCAGGCTGATAGGGCTTAACGCTAGGTCCGCCTATTTCTTCAACCAGCAGACCACTTGCTTTCAGTGCATTATCACGTATCATTTCTGCAGGCCAGCGATACGACGGGCTTCTGGCTAAATATTTATTTTCGGGATCAACTTCACGAAGGTATTCCGGATAGAGCGATGTTTGCCTGTAGGTATGTGACATGACCATTTGTTTTATCGTATGCTTTACATCCCAGCCATGTTCCATAAAATCAATTGCTAACCAATCTAACAATTCCGGATGACTTGGTCGTTCTCCCTGACTTCCGAAATTTTCTGCCGTCTTTACTAATCCCTGGCCAAAGATCATCTGCCAATACCTATTGATCGCTACTCTTGAAACAATCGGATTTTTCGGGTCAAAAAGCCATTTGGCAAGTCCCAACCTATTTTTAGGGAGCTCATTGCTATACGGAAGGACCTTATTGATACCCCCCGGACTTACAGCTTCTCCATGTTGATTATAAAGTCCTTTTTCCAAGATATACGTCTTTCGTGGTATCTTCATGTCTTCCATCACCATCAATTCATTTGCGCTGTCGAGTACCTTACTGATTTCTTTTCTTGTTTTTTGAATTTTATTT
The DNA here is from genome assembly GCA_036525815.1 of Yeosuana sp. Lineage (GTDB taxonomy): Bacteria > Bacteroidota > Bacteroidia > Flavobacteriales > Flavobacteriaceae > Yeosuana. The sequence goes on from DATCZQ010000013.1 coordinate 29,337, forward strand.
CTATTGAACGCCAGATTTTGATCTTTTAAGAACCAATATTCCTGTTGAATATCAGGAGTATTCATGTCTATTTCAGCCTCTCCCAGAGTAGCCATTTCCCATTGAGAGAGTTGGTGGTCATAGATTTTAACCTCATCAATGGCACCACTGAACATTCCAAGATCTTCAGTCCATAACCTATTGCTTCTTCCAATAACTAAAGGAATAGAATCACGTTTCATTTGTTGATTAACCGGAATAATCGACCTCTTTAATTGATCAAATGCCGTCTTTTGTTTTACTTTTTTACCATTCACAAAAATAGAGATACCTTTTGCTGATTTGCTGCCGTTATAAGTGAAGCCTATGTGCTGCCATTGATTGGCAGAAACAGGATCTATAGAGCTGACAGATATAACCTCATCTGGTAAACGGTGGATAAGGCGAACTCTCACGTGGTTACTTGAATCCAATGCCATTTCCCAACCACGATGATATTGTAATACATTACCTGAATTACCAATAATGGTTTGTGATGACCCTAAGGAATCCTTTTCGGTATTGACCCAGGTGCTGACACTAAACGGGTCAAAATGTTCAAAACCACCTATGTTGCGCAGTGTGATAATATCATACTCTTCGTTAAAATAGGCTGCTTTCCCATATTTTCCATCTACCAAAGTAATTTTTAAATTAGCTTCAGCTTCCTTATTATTGTCAAGCATCTGCAGTTCCTTAAACTCTTTCTTTTTAACCTCTTCCTTCTTTTTATCTTTCTTGTCCTTTTCTTCTTTCTTTTTCTTTTTCTTGATCTCTTTTTTATAAGGCTTTATAGAATTGAAGGCATAGTGTCCTACAGGGTCTGCAACCGTGGCTTTTGTAAGCGGTTTGTTATAGCTGGTATAAGTGTCATTTTTAATGTTTTCGATAGCTTTTTCATCAGCCTGTAAGGTTTCCAGATAGGTATTAATCTGAGATTTCTCTTCATCATCCAAAAGGATAAGCGTTGGCGCCCGGTCAGAATCTGTTGGAGCCAGACCATACTCCATGGTGTTATTAAAAAAAGCGGATATCTGAAAAAACTCCTTTTGTGTTATGGGATCAAATTTATGATCATGACATTTGGCACATTCCAGCGTAAGCCCAAGAAGAGCAGTTCCTGTAACCCCCGCTCTTTCATTGACATATTCAATCCGAAACTCTTCTGGTATAGAGCCTGCAGAGCCTTCCAAAGGATTCATTCTAACAAAAGCCGTCGCTATTTTTGATTCCTCATTGGCGTCGGGTATCAGGTCACCTGCCAACTGATGAGTAATAAATGTATTGTAGGGCATGTTGTTTTTGAAGGCCTTAATAACCCAGTCTCGAAAAGGCCAAGAAGTGCGGTAACCATCAAACGAAACACCATGTGAGTCTGAGTAACGAGATACATCCATCCATTCTTGCGTTATTCGTTCGGCATAGGCATCACTTAACAACAAGTGATCAACAACTTTTTCGTAAGCATCTTCTGAAGAATCATTTAAAAACGCATCAATCTCTTCCACAGTTGGTGGCAAGCCAGTGAGATCCATGGTAACTCTCCTGATAAGGTGTTCCTTATCCGTTTCAGGAGAAGGCTCCAACCCAAGTTCTAATAAATTATTTTGTATGTAGTGGTCTATTTCATTGTTACGTATCCAGTCATTATTAATATCCGGTACCTGAGGCTTTTCTAAAGCTAGGAATGACCAATGTTCTTTCCATTGTGATCCCTGATCGATCCATTTTGCTATTAAGGCAATTTCACGGTCGGAAAGTGTAAGTTCTGACTCACGAGGAGGCATAACTTTATCGGGATCATCACTGACTAAACGATGAATAACTTCGCTTTTGGAAATACTTCCTTTTACCAAAGCAAATTTACCTGATTCTAACTTTTTAAATGCTTCAGCTTCAATATCGAGTCTTAGACCAGCCTTCCTTGTTTGAGCGTCAGGACCATGACAGGTATAGCAACGGTCAGAAAGAATGGGCTTAATATGAAAATTATAATCAACATATTCAGGTAGCGACTCATAGGCTTTTGCTACCTCTTCAGGTAGAGGACCTGAGCAGCCAAAAGTAAAGGTTAGGAGTCCTGCTAGGCCAATATTATTAAGAAATCCTCGGCGGGAAGAGATCTCATTAAAAAATCTTATTCTCAATGGTTGGTTTTGTAATTTTTATGAAGATATAATTATTTATTTAAAAATTAAAACAAAAGGGTATTAATTAAACACAAGCTATCTATTGAATGAGATATTTATTGTAAAAGACTACTTATACGTTTAACATCTGTAAATAAATTTGGTTTTCGAAATGAGAAAAGCGCAGAGAAAAAATAGTTACGTTCCTTTTAAATTTTCTGATTATAATAAGACTTAGATGACAAATAAGAAACGGGCCAATCTTAAGGTTAAAAATCGGTCCCGTCTAGTGACTCCACCAGGATTCGAACCTGGATCTAAAGTTTAGGAAACTTTTGTTCTATCCCTTGAACTATGGAGCCTATATTCTTTTAAAAATTGTTTTTCAGTAATACTTAGTGCATAACCACCTGACTCAGAGGGTTAACTTAATTTAGACTTATTTGTAACTTTCTTTTTTTATGTTATATGCCTGTGGATTGGTTTTAAAATGGGCATCTTTAGCATCTGCATAAATAGCATCTTCATAGGATTTGCCTTTTTTAAGAAAATCAAAAGTCCTTGTTTTTGAATCAGTAATCCCAAATCCATTTAACAACTTAATCTTGGCGTTTTTTAAATCTAACCCAAGTCTACTGGTTTTAATAACTTCTTTACCCTTATAGATTAAATTAGATGAAGGGCTGCCATTATGTAATAATGTAAAGGACATGATTAAATTTTTAGTGATAATTGGTGGTTGATAATTTAATGTAAAAATAAACGATTTAAATAATTTAGGAATCACATTAAGCCATTATTATGAATAGTATTTTTAGCCTTTTCAACAACTTTTTTGGAATTTCCAATAAATATTTGATCATTAAATATTATAACAGGCCTGCTTAAAAATGTATAATGCTCTAATACATAATGTTTAAAATCCCGCTCTTCTAAATTTTGATTTTTTAAATCCATCTCCTTGTATAGTTTGGCTTTTTTGCTGAAAAGGGCTTCATAACTTCCCGCCAGACTTTTCATGTGTTCAAGCTGTTTTGTCGTTATTTCTTCTGTTTTAATATCCTGTAAAGTAAAGTCTGATGTGAGATTCAATTCTTTTAAAATTCTAATGCAAGTGCTGCAAGTTTTTAAATAATATACCTTTTTCATGTAATTGGATTAATAAAATATGAAGCAAAATAAAGCAATTATTGTATTTAAAAGTATATTTAGCAAAAAATAAGATTATGCATTTTACATTAGAAGTATTATCAAACACCAGGAAATTTTTCAACAAATTTTTGGAAAAAACCTCTTTGGATGATTTAAATAAAATACCTCAAGGGTTTAATAATAATATTATCTGGAATATTGGGCATATTGTGGTTACCCAGCAATTACTGGCTTATAAATTATCAGGATTGCCTATGATGGTAAGTGATTCTATGATAGCTAAATATATGAAAGATACCAAGCCTGAGGGTTTTGTGAATCAACATGAAGTTGATGAAATAAAACAATTATTATTTTCTACTATTGAAAAAACCAAAGAAGATTTTAATCATAATATTTTTAAAAACTTTCAGGAATATACCGTCTCAACTACAGGAAATATTCTATCTGATATTGATGACTCCTTTCAATTTATTTTATTTCATGAAGGCATGCATTTAGGGTATGTAATGGCTTTATCTAGAGCCCTGAAAAACTAAATAATCATCCGCCTCTTCATAAGGAATTGTAAAATCTATGAGGCCTGTGGAATAAGGGGCAATTTCATAAACATTATAAGCCAAAATAAGACCTTCTTCGGTATAGCCAATGTTTACTGGTAAAGTAAAATTATCTTTTTCAAAAAGAGTAGATGGATCCTTTATTGAGCTGTCAAAATAGGCTTTAGCCATTTTTTTAAAAGCAGTAATATCATTAAATAAATTCCCGTTTGGAATACGTTTTCCTGTTTCAGCATTAAAATTAAGAAAAGAAATATGAAAGAGGCCATGTGCACCTCCTGTATTAATATATGAGGAGATGGAAACACTAATAATTTCATCGGATTGATAGATAACTTCTCCATCAATTTCTGCATTCCAAACCTGTGCACTATCAGGAAAATCATTCATGAAATTTTTATACTCTTTATTAAAAATATCAATACTTTCTTCAATAGATTTTGCAGTAATATTTTCTGAATCACCAATATGTAACGCACTCATTACAGTATGATTTATTTCAGAATTTATAACCTCTGCAATGGTCATGTCTCCAATGGCTTCTGGAATAGTTATCTCAACAGAGTCATTGTTTTCAGTCGTTACATTGACTTCAATAAACGAGATTTTTGATTCTTCTTCACATGAATTGAATAGAATAAAACAGAAAATTATGAATATGAATTTATTTTTTAACATGGGTGATATTTAAACCTATATAAAGATAATTATTGCATTTGAATAGACCGAATTAAAAACTACATTTGTAAAAATCTTGTTAGAATGAAATTCAATACAAAAACCATTCATGGGGGTCAAGAGCATGAAAAAGCTTATGGAGCTGTGATGCCGCCTATTTATCAAACCAGTACCTATGCTCAAACGACGCCTGGTGGACATAAAGGATATGAATATTCAAGGACTCATAATCCAACACGTCATGCTTTAGAAAAAGCTTTTGCGAGTATTGAAAATGGTAATTTTGGACTGGCTTTTGGTTCTGGACTAGCATCTATTGATGCTGTTATGAAGTTACTTAAACCTGGTGATGAGGTGATTTCAACGAATGATTTGTATGGAGGTTCTTATAGATTATTTACAAAAATATTTCAAGACTTTGGCATAAAATTTCATTTCATTAGTATGCATGATGCTTCTAATGTTGAAAGTTATATCAATAAAAACACAAAATTAATCTGGGTTGAAACACCAACCAACCCGATGATGAATATTATTGATATTAAAACCATCTCAAAAATATCAAAAAAGCACGCTATTCTTTTAGCCGTTGACAATACGTTTGCTACACCTTATTTACAACAGCCACTTGATTTGGGAGCAGATATTGTTATGCATTCTGCAACTAAATACCTTGGAGGGCATAGTGATGTAGTGATGGGAGCACTTGTTGTAAATGACAAAGAATTAGCCGATAAATTATACTTTATTCAAAATGCGAGTGGCGCCATTTGTGGACCACAAGACAGTTTTTTAGTTTTAAGAGGTATAAAAACACTTCATGTTAGAATGCAACGTCATTGTGAAAATGGAAGAGAAGTCGCTTTATATTTAAAAAAACACCCAAAAATTGAAAAGGTTTATTGGCCAGGTTTCGAAGACCATCCCAATCATTTTATTGCAAAATCACAAATGAAAGATTTTGGAGGAATGATCTCTTTTACCACTAAAGGCAATAACTACAATGAAGCTATAAAAATTGTAGAAAAATTAAAAATATTCACCTTAGCAGAATCATTAGGAGGCGTTGAATCACTTTGTGGACACCCTGCAAGTATGACACATGCTAGTATTCCTAAATTAGAAAGAGAAAAAACGGGGGTTATAGATTCTTTAATAAGATTGAGTGTGGGCATTGAAGATATTGAAGACTTGATATTTGATCTGAAAGAAGCTTTGGGATAGTTTTTAGAAGATTTAATCCAAATAGAAAATATAACCAACATTAAGCCAAAGAAGCCAATCGTTATTTTTGTTATAATCTAATTGATGGTTTAGTCCGTCAACCCAGTCACTAAAATAATATTGCCATCTTAAATCGAGCATTAAATCTGATAATTTGCCGAGTTTATAGCGAATCCCTACACTGGAAACCACAGAAAATGCGCCTCCTGATGAGGCGTCAATTGAGCCTGGTTCCCAAGCAGAATAAAAATTTGATGGATCAAGTACGTTACCAAAGGCATTGGGGTCTGGATTATCATAAGTTGTACTTACCTCAGGGCTAAAAAAAGTATAATGCACCCCTAAACTCACAAATGGAGATATTCTAGGAGTAAAAGATTCAAACCCCTTTATATCATATGGGAAAAACTCTAATTGTGTTCCTATATCAAAAGTTTTGGCCACCCCTTTATGACCTCTTAATCTTTTGGCCTCTTCGGAGGTTTTGCTAGGATCCACCCATTTCCCAAAATGCTCTAATTCAGTTCTATTCCAAGATATTTCATTCCGGATTTTAAAATGTTCAATAAAATAGGTTTCTCTAAACTTATAAGAGTAATTTTTTCGATAAGAAAAATTTATAAATTGAATAATTCCAATCCCAATCCCCATATTTCCTACATTGGTTTGAGAGTCATCCCTACTTCCATAGTCTGATCGAAATTGTACTGGACCTGTGATAATGCCTACTTCACGAGAGAAACCAAACTGAGAATGCGCAGATTGTGATATTACAAACAAGAAAAAAGCAAAAGCTAATTGTTTCAAGTTAGACATTATTAGGCTTGTTTTTTGAGGCATTAACTGAACAAATATATAAAAACAGAATTTAGAATCAAATGTTTAAAAAAACGCTTCATTTTTAAAAAATTATTCATTGCGAAATTCTAAAAAAAATAGCGTTTTTTTTAAAGATATCGTATCTTTGATTAGAAAAACTGTATAGTTTATAATTGGTAATACAAATTTGAATAAATGAAAAGTAATGTTAAAGCATTTTTAGATCTTGTAAAAGAGAGAAATGGTCACGAACCAGAGTTTTTACAAGCTGTTGAGGAAGTTGCAGAAACTGTTATTCCTTACATCGTTGAACATGATATTTATTATGGCAAAAACATTTTGTTAAGAATGGTTGAGCCGGAACGTGTTCTTCAGTTTAGAGTTTGTTGGATAGACGATTCAGGAGAAATTCAAGTAAACAGAGGATATAGAATTCAAATGAATTCCGCTATTGGACCGTATAAAGGAGGTCTTCGTTTTCACCCAACAGTAAATATGAGTATTTTAAAGTTTTTAGCATTTGAACAAGTGTTTAAAAATAGTTTAACAACACTTCCAATGGGTGGAGGTAAAGGAGGAAGTGATTTTGATCCTAAAGGAAAATCAGATGATGAAATCATGCGTTTTTGTCATTCCTTTATGAGTGAACTATTTAGACATATTGGGTCAAATACAGACGTACCAGCTGGTGATATTGGAGTGGGGGGAAGAGAAATTGGATTTCTTTTCGGGATGTATAAAAAACTAAGAAATGAATTTACCGGCGTTTTGACTGGTAAAGGATTGTCTTGGGGCGGATCATTAATAAGACCAGAAGCCACTGGTTATGGAACTGTATATTTTGCAGAAAGTATGTTAAAAACAAAAGGTTTAGGTTTAAAGGGTAAAAATGTGATTGTTTCTGGATCTGGAAATGTAGCTCAATATGCTGCTGAAAAATGCATCCAGTTAGGAGCTAAGGTTTTAACGCTTTCAGATTCATCAGGATATATTTATGATTCTGAAGGAATAGATACTAAGAAATTAACCTATATAATGGAATTGAAAAATGTGAAGAGAGGAAGGATCAGTGAATACCTTGAAAAATATCCTAAAGCAAAATTTGTTGCTGGTAAAACGCCTTGGGAAGTAAAATGTGACATTGCCTTACCATGTGCCACACAAAATGAACTTCATGAAGCAGATGCTAAAATGCTTTTAGCTAATGGTTGTATGTGTGTTAGTGAAGGGGCAAATATGCCTTCAACAATAGATGCGGTGCATACATTCCAAAAAGCTAAAATTTTATATGCCCCAGGAAAAGCCTCAAATGCTGGTGGTGTTGCGACTTCTGGTTTAGAAATGACGCAAAACTCATTAAGATTTAACTGGACAAGAGAAGAAGTCGATTTAAAATTAAAAGAAATTATGTCTAACATACATAATTCTTGCATTGAATACGGAAAGGAAAAGGATGGCTATATTAACTATGTTAAAGGAGCTAATATTGCAGGATTTGTGAAAGTTGCAGACGCTATGCTAGCACAAGGAGTTGTTTAAGTCAATAAGAATATTAATATCTTTAAAAGGGTTGCTATGTAGCAACCCTTTTTGCTTTAGGTGTTTTTGCATAATAAAGCAGTAAAATTTATATCTTGCAATAGAAATAAAGGTGATAAAAAATGATTAGAAATCCCTTACCAGATTTAAGAAACTACGAATTTGAAGAAGTTGCATTTAATGAATTAATGCAAAACAGAATCAATAAGATTCTTATAGTTTGTTCTAACTATGATTATTATATGTTAGAAGAAGATGGTAGAATAGATGAGCGCATTTTTAACGAATATACAGATTTAAACTTAAGGTATCCCCCCAATTTTGTACATGCTAACTCTGCAAAAAGAGCCATAAAATTAATGTCTGAAGTCAAAGTTGATTTGGTCATAACATGGTTAGATGTTGGAAACTTTAATGCTTTTGAAACTTCAAAAGAGATCAAGGAAGCCTATCCAGATGTTCCAATAGCAGCGTTGAGTTTTTATTCTTCAGAATTGAGGAGTAAATTACAAAAAGGGAATAAAGGGATTATCGATTTTGTTTTTCATTGGAATGGGAATGTCGACATTTTCTTGGCAATTATTAAATTGACCGAAGACCGAATGAATGCTGACAGAGATATTAATAAAATTGGCGTAAAGGCTATTTTGATGGTGGAAGATTCTTTAAAATTCTATTCAAGGTATTTACCCGTTATCTATAAGATTCTTTTAAAACAAACCCATGCTTTTATGTCCGAAGGCCTAAATGAACACAGAAGTATGATGGTTATGAGAGGGCGTCCAAAAATTTTATTGGCAACCACTTACGAAGAAGGATTGTCTCTTTTTGAAAAATACAAAAGCAATCTCTTGGGCGTAATATCAGATGTTAATTACTTCAAAGATGGTAAACGAGATCCAAATGCTGGTTTTGAATTATTAAAATATGTGAGAAGTTCGCAACGCTATTTCCCCTTTTTAATTCAATCTTCTGATATTAATAACGAGAAAATAGCTTTAAAATTAAAGGGTAAATTTTTATATAAACACTCAGAAACATTAACCACAGATTTAAAAAATTATATTAATAAATATTTTTCTTTTGGTGATTTTGAATTCTGGGATCCTGAACAAATGAAAGTTTTGGCAGTCGTTAAAAATTTGAGTGAATTCCAGAAAGCATTAAAAACAGTCTCTAGAGAATCTATTGCCTACCACTCTAAACGAAGCGAATATTCGAAGTGGTTAAAATCCAGGGCCTTATTTCCATTAGCCAACTTATTTAGCAACGTTGAGTTTGAAGACTTTGAAGATGTAGAGCAAATAAGGCGATTCTTAATAGATGCTATAAGCGTATATAGAATATATCGTTCGCGAGGGGTTATTGTAAAATTCGATAAAGAAAGGTATGATGAATATTTAGGGTTTGCAAGAATTGGAGAAGGCTCTCTTGGAGGAAAAGGACGCGGACTGGCATTTATTGATTCATTTTTAAAACGCCATAAACTTTTTAGAAAATATGAGAATGTTCATATTTCTATACCACGTACGGTTGTTATTAGTACCGAGGTTTTTGATGAATTTATGGAGCAACATGATTTAATTAGGTTTGTAGCCAAATCAGATGATGATGATGAAATTTTAAATAAATTTATTTCAAAACCTTTGCCTCAATGGGCCTTAGATGATGTTCAGGCATTTTTAAATGTTGTAAAAAGACCTATTGCAGTTCGTTCCTCAAGCGTTTTGGAAGATTCGCATTTTCAGCCTTTTGCAGGGGTGTTTGCAACCTATATGATTCCAAATACTAATAATGAGGATATGTTAGAAATGGTATCTAATGCCATAAAATCGGTGATGGCATCCGCTTTTTTTGAAGGCAGTAAAGTTTATTTAAAAGCAACAGCACATACCATTGAAGAAGATAAAATGGCGGTTATTCTTCAAGAATTAACCGGGAAACAATATGATGATGTCTATTATCCAAATATATCGGGTGTCGCACGTTCTATTAATTTCTATCCTATAGGAAATGAAAAACCACATGAGGGGATAGCTAATATTGCTTTAGGTCTGGGTGAAATTATAGTAGGCGGCGGGCGCAGTTTACGGTTTTCTCCATATCATCCAAAAAAAGTCTTACAATTATCATCGCCAGACTCAACTCAGCGTGATACGCAGCAGTATTTTTACGGTTTAGATTTAGATCCTAAAAGCTATAAAGTATCAACCAGTGAGGCAATCAATAAAAAGAAGATTACATTGAGGGCCGCAAAAAACCACCCATCTTTAAAATTTGTAGCGTCTACCTACGATTTACAAAATAATATTATCAGACCTGGTGTTTTACATGACGGAATAAGAGTGGTGACTTTTGATAATGTTTTAAAGTATAACAGCTTTCCACTACCCGAAATTTTACAGGATTTACTGCGCATTGGACAACGGGAAATGCGAAATCCTATTGAAATAGAATTTGCCATAAACTTAGATGTTCCCAAAGGGCAACCTAGAATATTTAGTTTTTTGCAAATAAGGCCCATTGTTGAAAGTATTGATGCAAAAAATGAATTGCCAGAAAATTTCAATATGGAAGATACCATTATTTACTCCCAATCGGCATTAGGAAACGGTACTTACGATCATATCAGGAACTTTGTTTATGTAAAACCAGAAACATTCAATCCGGCTAACACCAGAAAAATTGCCGCCGCTGTGGAGAAAATAAATAAAAAATTTTCAGATCAAGATCAGCAATACATTTTAGTTGGTCCAGGGCGATGGGGATCAAGTGATCCTTGGTTGGGTATTCCTGTAATTTGGCCTCAAATATCTTCTGCGAAGATAATTGTAGAAGCAGGTCTTAATGATTTTAGAATTGATCCTAGCCAGGGCACTCATTTCTTCCAAAATCTAACTTCTTTTAAAGTAGGGTATTTCACTATTAATCCATTTATGGATGACGGTTTTTTTGATTTAGATTATTTAAATAAACAAGAAGCCTGTTATGAAGATGAGTATCTAAGACAAATTTGTTTTAAAGAACCATTAACCATTATCATTGAAGGGAAAAGCAATAGGGCAGCCATATATAAAGCAGGATTTAAAATTAATAATAATCTAGAGCACTTGGAAAATTCAATTAATGATTTACCTCCCGAAGGTTTTATGTAAAATTAAAAAGCAAATGTGATGCAACCTCTTTTTTTAATTACAGCAGGAGTTATTTTTTATAATATTTTATATTATTAAATCGACAAAAAAATGCCTATTAAATCAAAAAATATTGAATTAAATAGCAGTATTTTTGCAGAATATTTTTAAACACTTTTATATTTAAATATTATGAATGTAAAAAACATTTTAACAAACCTTGAAACTAAACACCCGGGAGAAAAGGAATACCTGCAAGCGGTTCAAGAAGTATTGGAATCTATTGAAAGTATTTACAATGAAAACCCACAATATGAAGCCGCTAAGATCATTGAACGTTTGGTTGAACCAGATCGTGTTTTAACGTTTCGGGTTACCTGGTTAGATGACGAAGGTCAAGTTCATGTAAACCTAGGTTACAGAATACAGTTTAACAATGCCATTGGGCCTTACAAAGGAGGGATTCGATTACATCCTAGTGTAAATTTAAGTATTCTTAAATTTTTAGGATTTGAGCAAACTTTTAAAAATGCCCTAACAACCTTGCCTTTAGGAGGCGCTAAAGGAGGTTCGGATTTTAACCCTAAAGGAAAATCAGATGCAGAAATTATGCGTTTCTGTCAAGCTTTTATGCTAGAATTATGGCGTATGATTGGCCCAAATACTGATGTGCCTGCTGGAGACATAGGTACTGGTGGTAGAGAAATAGGGTATTTGTATGGGATGTATAAAAAACTTCAGTTTGAAAATACAGGAGTTTTAACCGGTAAAGGTCTTAATTGGGGAGGTAGTTTAGTAAGGCCAGAAGCCACTGGTTTTGGCGCTACCTATTTTACTAATGAAATGTTGGCGACCAATAATGATTCTTTTAAAAATAAAATAGTATCTGTTTCAGGCTTTGGAAACGTTGCTTGGGGTGTTGCTTTAAAAGTAACTGAATTGGGTGGTAAAGTAGTTACCATTTCTGGCCCTGATGGCTATATCTATGATAAAGACGGATTAGATGCCGATAAAATTGATTATATGTTAGCACTTAGAGCTTCTAATAATGATATTGTTTCTCCGTATGCCGAGGAGTTTCCCGAAGCTCAGTTTATTGAAGGTAAGAAACCTTGGGAAATAAAATGTGATATCGCCATGCCAAGTGCTACTCAAAATGAATTAAATGGAGAAGATGCTGCGATATTAATAGCCAATGGTGTTCAATATGTCGCAGAAGTTTCTAATATGGGTTGTACTCCAGAAGCTGTTGAAGCCTTGCATAAGGCAAAAATTCCTTTTGGTCCGGGAAAGGCAGTTAATGCTGGTGGTGTAGGCGTTTCTGGATTAGAGATGTCTCAAAATGCAATGAAATTAAATTGGACTGCCGAAGAAGTTGACGCTAAACTACATCAAATGATGTCTTCAATACACTCGGCATGCATTAAATATGGCCTTCAAGATGACGGATATATCAACTACGTAAAAGGGGCTAATGTTGCAGGTTTTATTAAAGTAGCAGATACGATGTTAGATCAAGGAATCGTATAAAACGCACTTTTAAATATAAAAAAGCTTCCTTATTTTAAGGAAGCTTTTTTGTTTTATTTATATCATTTTGAAGTAAAACTCGTTAGTTATAAATATATTTGAAAGTTAAAAACGCAATTATGTTAAAGAGACTATTATTTTTAATTATTTTTCTGTTCTCCTCTTATCTATTTGCACAGGATTATTCTGCACTATGGGAAGGATATTTTTCATTTTATAATATCAAAGACGTAGTAAAAGGGAATAATAAAATTTATGCAGCCTCCGAAAATGCCGTTTTTAGTTATGATGTTCAGACGCAAGAAATAAATGAAATTACAACTATTAATGGGCTTTCAGGAGAACAAATATCAACCATTTATTATAGTGAAATATATCAGTTATTAATAATTGGATATGAAAACGGATTAATTGAAATCGCTTTTGATAATGAGGATAGTGTCCTCACAATCGTCGATATAATTGATAAGACCACTATTCCTCCCACCAGCAAAAGAATTAATCATTTTAATGCTTTTGGGAATCTGGTATATATTGCTACAAATTATGGCATTTCAGTTTTTAATCTCGAGCGACTAGAGTTTGGAGACACTTATTTTATTGGGAATTCAGGAAATCAAACGATTGTAAATCAAACGGCCGTTTTTGGCGATTATATTTATGCAGCCTGTCAAGATGGAAACGGCTTAAGAAAGGCGCTTCTTTCAAGCCCAAATCTCATTGATTTTCAAAATTGGCAGGGAGTAGCAGGAGGTGATTTTTTAGCGGTAGAAACAGTTAACGATAATCTTTATGCAATAGGAGCAGATGGTAGAATTTATCAAATTACGAATGATATTTTAACAGAATTATTTTTATATACTGATCCGCCATTAGATTTTAAATCTGTAGATGGTAATATAATAGTTACTACGAAAAGCACGGTGTATATTTATGATTCAGGTTTTAATTTAATCTCTCAAGTTGAATCGAGTTTAGATTATGTTACCACTTTTACCGCAGCAACTATTAATTCAGAGTATTTATATATTGGCACTAAGGATTTCGGTATTTTAAAAACGCCTATAGTATCGCCAACTATTTTTGCAGAGATTCATCCAGAAGGGCCGTTATTAAATAAACCTTTTTCGATCAAAGCAATACCAAATAATCTTTGGGTTACCTATGGTGATTACAGTGTTACTTTAAACCCCTACCCATTAGATAGTTACGGGATTAGCCATTTAAAGAATAAAGAATGGATCAACATCCCTTACAGTGACGTTTTTGAGGCAAAATGTTTAAATGCCATTTCTATTAATCCACAAAATTTTAATCAAGTCTTTATCAGTTCTTTTTTTAGTGGATTGCTGGAAGTTAATGATGAGATACCTGCTGTTTTATACAATGAAACAAATAGTGGTTTGGAATCTTTTGTTTTACCTAATGACCCTAATTATATTGACATAAGAGTAGGTGCTTCAGAATTTGACAATAATGGTTTACTTTGGACTTTAACTAGCCGAATTGATAAACCTTTAAAATCATTTAACCCTGCTAATAATCAGTGGCAGTCTTACAGTTTCACTAGTGTGATTAACAACACTAATTTAGGCTTCGTAGATCTTGTCATTGGCAGCGATAATACCAAATGGGTAGCAAGTTATAATTATGGCCTTATTGGTTATAATGAAAATAACAGTACAGTAAAAATAAGAAGCTTAAAAGATGAAACCGAAAATATGCCCGCTGAATATGCGACGGCTCTAGCATTAGATAAAAGAAATCAACTTTGGATAGGCACTTTTAGAGGTTTAAGGGTTTTATATAATACGTCGGGGTTTTTTACAGATGCTAATTTGCGGGCGGAAGAAATAATTATTCTAGAAGATGGTATTGCCAAAGAGCTGCTTTTTGAGCAATTTATATCAAGTATTGAGGTTGACGGGTCCAATAATAAATGGATTGGAACCATTGGTTCAGGACTCTTTTACTTGTCTTCCGATGGTCAAAAGACCATTTATCACTTTACAAAACAGAATTCACCCTTGCCATCGGATAATATTGTTGATTTGTCAATTGACGAAAACTCAGGGGTTGTTTATATAGCTACCGATAATGGTTTGGTATCTTTCCTTTCAGGTGCTTCCAGTCCTCAGGGTGATTTATCAAAGGCTTTTGCTTATCCAAATCCCGTACGTCCAAATTTTAATATTGTTGATGAAAAAGTAAAAATCAAAGATATTTCAGAAAACGTTAATATTAAGATTACTGATATAGAAGGCAATCTGGTGGCTGAAGCCCAATCAAAAACCAACCTGAGATATCGTGGATATAATCTTGAAATAGATGGGGGCACGGCTTATTGGAATGGAAAAAATCTTGCTAATAATGTGGTGGCTTCTGGTGTTTACCTGATAATGCTTTCAGATTTGGACACTTTTGAAACAAGGGTTATCAAGCTAATGGTGGTTAGATAATGATTATTACAACCAATGCGCTAGTACTGTCTAAATTAAGATATCGTGACAATGATTTAATTGTAAAATGTTACACTCAACATTATGGTGTTTTAAGTTTTTTGTTAAGAGGGGTTTTAAAAAGTAAAAAAGGACTAACAAAAACGGCTTATTTTCAGTTGCTTTCACAGCTTCAGTTAGTGATAGTTCATAACCCAAACAAATCCTTACACACTATAAAAGAAGCCAAAATAAACCATCTGTATAGCAGTTTACATACTAATATGATGAAAAGTGCTATTGTGATGTTTTTATCAGAAGTTCTTGCGCACGCTTTAAAAGAAGAAGAGCAAAACGAGACCCTTTTCAGCTATTTGGAAACCACACTTCTTTGGTTAGATAATCATTCAGACTGTTCAAACTTTCATTTACTATTCTTGCTTAACCTTACCAAATACCTTGGATTTTATCCTGAAAATATTCATTTGGAGCATGATTACTTTAATTTGCAGGATGGAAAATTTGAAACAAAGCAAGTAGGTGATTATGCAATTTCCGGCGAAAATTTAATCCTCCTAAAACAGCTTTTAGGCACAAAATTTGATACATTATCTAATATTAAATTGAATGCAAAACAAAGGCAGTCTTTTTTAAATTTAATGTTGCTTTATTATGAGTTGCATTTGGGTGGTTTTAAAAAACCTAAATCGTTACAAATACTAAATCAGGTATTTAATTAAACATGAGGTTAAATTACAGCGTTTTTCTATTCTTTTTATTTACTTCATATATTAGGGCGCAGCAAATAAAAGTGCTCAGTAACATTTCTGAAGAGCCCCTTTCTGGCGTTATTATTTACAACGTTGATAAATCTAAAAGTGTTATTTCTGATATAAACGGTGAAGCCTCTTTAAGCAAATTTTCTTCAGATGAAATTTTATATTTTCAGCATTTAACGCATATGCTTAAAAAGCTTCAAAAAGCACAAATTGAAAAAGTAAAGGTGGTTTATTTAGAGCTTATTACTCAGGATTTAAATGAAGTAGTGATTTCTGCCTCAAACTTTGAACAGCAAGAAAGAGATATTCCTCAAAAAATAATTAATGTCAATGAAAAAAGCATTCGGTTTGTAAACCCACAAACCAGTGCAGATTTGCTGGAATCTTCGGGGCAAGTATACATTCAGAAAAGCCAATTGGGCGGAGGAAGTCCTATGATTAGGGGGTTTTCAACCAATCGCTTACTCTTAACGGTTGATGGTGTAAGAATGAATAATGCCATTTTTAGAGGTGGAAATGTGCAAAATGTCATCTCCATTGATCCCTTAAGTGTTAAAAACGTAGAGGTTACTTTAGGATCTGGTTCTATTATATATGGCAGTGATGCCATTGGGGGCGTTATGAGTTTTTATACTCAAAAACCAAAATTATCATACACCGATTCAATTGAAGTTAGTGCGAATACCATGGTAAGGTATGCTACCGCCAGTAATGAAAAGATGGGTCACTTTGATTTTAATTTGGGGTTTAAAAAATGGGCTTTTTTAACCAATGCCAGTTATACCAGTTTTGATGATTTAAGAATGGGTAAAAACGGTTCGGAAGACTATCTAAGAAATGAATTTGTAACAAGATTTAATAATGAAGATCTTATAATTCCAAACAATAATCCATTGGTTCAGCGTCAATCAGGATACAATCAATATAACTTCATGCAAAAAGTAAGGTTTGAGCCTTATAATAGTTTAAGTTTTGATTTGGGACTCTATTATACGACTACCTCTGATGTGCCTCGTTATGACCGTTTAATTAGGTATAATGGCGCTCAGTTACGCTCGGCAGAATGGTATTACGGACCACAAAGATGGTTTATGGCGAATGCACAGATTACTAAATACAACAGTCTCTCTAATTTATACGATAAGGCCAAGGTTACTATGGCGTATCAAAATTTTCAGGAAAGTAGAGTAGACAGAGATTTTCAATCAGATATTAGAAATATCAGGGAAGAAGCGGTTGATGCCTATTCATTTAATTTAGACTTAGAAAAAAAATTGAGCAACAAAACCCGATTTTTCTATGGTTTGGAATATGTATATAATATAGTGATGTCTCATGGAGAGGAGAAAAATATCAGGACTAACATTGTAAATCCTGCAGTATCAAGATATCCTAATGGTTCTGATTGGCAATCGGCTGCTGTGTATTCCAGTATAAAATATAAACCCAGTACCAAATTTGTTTTTCAATCGGGCTTACGTTTTAATCATATTATATCAAAGGCCAATAATACAGAGAACAGTGTGTTTTTGGATCTGCCTTTTGAATCTTTACAGAATACGGCCGGGGCGCTTACAGGAACCGCTGGGATCAGTTGGTCGCCAAATACGATTCTGCAATGGAAGCTTAATGCCTCATCGGCTTTTAGAGCCCCCAATATTGACGATATTGGAAAAATGTTTGACTCTGAGCCGGGTTCTGTAGTGGTCCCTAATGAGTTCTTAAAACCAGAATATGCTTATGGTGGCGATTTAGGCTTAAAACTTAATTTTAATAATCTATTAGTTTTTGATTTCAGTACCTATTACACCTATTTAGATAATGCTTTGGTACGAAGGGATTATAATTTAAATGGGGTAACTGAAATTGTTTATGATGGTGAGCTGAGTAATGTTCAGGCTATGCAAAATGCAGCTAAAGCCTGGGTTTATGGATTTGAAGCCGGCATGGAACTTAACTTTAGCAAACAAGTAAAATTAACTTCACAATACAGTGTTATTGGTGGTACCGAAGAAGATGATAGTGGAGCAGAGACCCCTTTACGTCATGCTGCCCCAAATTTCGGAAACACACATGTGGTCTGGAATACTAAGGCTTTTAAAATGGATCTGTTTGCCAATTATAATAATGAACTCTCTTATAATCAATTAGCGCCTTCTGAAATTGAAAAGGATTATCTCTACGCTTCTGATGTGAATGGAAATCCGTATGCACCGTCATGGGTTACTTTAAATTTGAGAACGCAGTACCAATTAAATGATAATACCACCATCACCGCAAGTTTAGAGAATATAACAGATCAACGCTATAAAACCTATTCCTCTGGTATTGCTGCGGCCGGAAGAAATTTTATTCTGGCTTTAAAGTATAGTTTATAGCTATAAAAAAAGCCGAACTCTTAATTTAGAATGCGGCTTGTAAAATTATTAAAGGATTTTTTTTATCTATGAATAGCATAAGAGGCAGCAATAGCGTGCTCTTTTATATCTCTGATAAAAAATTTGATTTTTAGTATAATTTTTTTCAATAGTGTAATTTTTTTCATGGTATTATTATTTTGGTTAGTAGACTTTAAAACTGAGGGAAGTTTTTCTTTTAAATTAAATCGCTTTAATTTTTTTATCTATGAATCGCATAAGACGCAGCAATAGCGTGCTCTTTTAACTCTTTCATAAATATTCTGAACTTTGTTTTGAAATCTTTCATGGGGTTGTTATTTAAATTAGTAAAGTTTTATCGATGTTTTTATTTATTTTATCTGTTTATCTATGTTTTTTGCAGTGTATTACAGTTTATCGATGTTTTATACATTTCAACATTCTGTTAATCAACTACTTAACAAATATACATAGACATCTCCTTTCCTTATAAAAAACTTGTTTAATGGTCTATATTTTTGTTGAATGAAATAAAAATGCAAAAAAAACGGATGTATGGGTATATTGACTTTTGGTTTTGAATTTGTAGCAGGGGTAGTTTGCTAAAAAAGCATCAATCTTATAATAGCCGTCATTGCGGGACAGAGCGTAAAGAAAATGTATAGCATACATTTTTAGTGAATGGGCCAGCTGGCCCGGTGTAAAAGCACAGTAGTAAGCTTTTTGCTAGGAGTTCGTGTCATAAGATTGCTTCGCTTCGCTCGCAATGACGTTTTATTCGTCATTACGGGACAGAGCGTAAAGAAAATGTATGGCATACATTTTTAGTGAATGGGCCAGACGGCGCGGTGTAAAAGCACTGAAGTAATCTTACTAATAGGAGCTCAAAATGTTTTAAGGTAAGCGATGGGCAGATTGCTTCGTTCCACTCGCAACGACGATTACATCATGAGATTGCTTCGTTCCACTCGCAATGACGTATTATTTCTTAATAGCTTTTTTAGTAACTAATGCCCCGTTAGATAAGGCCACTTTTGCAATAAATACCGAATGCTGTAAGTTAGACAGGTTATAGGTTTCCTCATTATGACTGCCTTCCAGTTGATAGAGTTGTCTGCCTAATAGATCATAAATGGTAACGGTTTTAATGTTGAGGTTGCCGGATGCTTTAAAGGTGACATGGTTGTCATCTAATTGTATAATTTGAACGGTATTAGCGTTTAGATCAAAAGTATCTGCAGATAAGGCCTGTGCATTAAACACAATTTCAAAACGGTTTGTAAACTCACCCACTTCTGAAATAAAGGTATAATCAGACCCAGATAGATCATGTAAGGTATTCAATAAATTATCTTTTAAATACACCTTATTATTTTTTAGAAAATCACCTTGTACATACGGAACAGAGAGCTTGTATAAAGTAGCCACCTCTATTTTGGTATCAAACCCAAGAGGAATGACCTCGTTTTCATTAAGACTGGTTTCCGCTTTTCCTTGAATAACAAACTTGGTGTCAGAATCAGGGATGCTTGTGTATAAAATAGCCGCAGCATCTGAGGACAGGTTTTTAGGGGCATCAAAGGCGACCCCATCGTAATTATTAGTGGCCAGGTTTAAATAGCCAATTAAAATCTGGTTAAATACGCCATTATCAGAGGTTAAATTAATCCATAATTTATTGCTGGAAGCGGCGGTTTTGCCTTTGGTATTTGAATTCTTAAAAAACTGACTATTACTGGCTGCATCAATCGTTCTCATGCTATTATTAAAGTAAACCTCTCCTTCAAAAATGGTTCCATCATTTGTGGTTGATACACCATCATTATGATAAGAAACAAAAAAGCCCTGTCCGGAAGGAATGTATCCATTTGGCACTTGCCCTCCTCCACTTGTTTCTTCATTTTTCTCTAATGGCACTCCAAAAACAGCCCCCGTAACATTCATTGAGGCATAATCATCTCTGCTAAAACTATATTGATAATTTCCAATATTTGCAGCAGATGCAGCCGTATTATGGGTCCACAGATAAATAATACCATCTATAGTTCCTGTTGTTTGTAAGGGATCATCATAAAAATTTTCTATTAAAAAGTCATAAGCATCAATGGCAGAAGCATAGGGGTTTCCAATTAAATTCCAATTTGCATCACCTAGAGATAAGTTATTTCTAAAAACAGGCACCGTAATGTCTCCGGTATTGAATGTGCCTGAAAATACAGCTGTATCTGAATAGAAGTCTCCAGGATTATAGGGCTCTTCCGGTGGAGCTGTTGCTATCACATAACCGCGGCCAACGTCCATGGTTCCACTGGCAACCCGCCAATCATTACGGTCATCATCTAAACCATCAGGAATACCATCAGCCAGTGCTACATTGGTATGTTGATCTAAATAGTTCAAAGCCTCAAAATAATAACGTCTGTTAAGATAAGGGTTTGGAAAAACAATACTAATATTGGCGCTTTCTAACGGAGAACTCCAGTACACATAATGCAATTCAGCATCATTGTATGGACGTGTTGTTTTATTGACAGTGGCTGTGCCACCATTTATCAATGAAAATGTACCTGCTGCAGTATTTTCTCCACGTTGAACAAAAGCACCTTTTGTTTTAACATCAATGGTACCATCATTTACTATAACATCATTTATTATTTCTACATAAGTATTATTAGCTACAATTAATGTAGCCCCTGCATTAACAGTTAAACTACAAGTTGAAAAATTTCCGCTTACCGATGTATCATAATTTGCAGCAATAATGGCCTTTCTATTATTTGGTCCGCTAAGAGGACTCCAATTTGTA